>PLTL01000031.1 GCA_003164475.1 Candidatus Dormiibacterota bacterium
CCGCGAGCTTCACCCTGGATGGGTTGTCCGTGACCGTGGCCGGGACGGCGGTGGGGACGGTCGGAACGTTCGACGCGGCGCCGGCAGGAAGCGCACTGCAGTCGGCGTCGGCAACGGGTGTGGAGCCTTACACGGAGCTGACGGTCACTGCGATCCCGTTCGGCACGGCGAACCCAGAGGAGCCGGGCCTGGGGGTGGCCGAAGCTGGATCCGCGACGGCAGCCCGGACGGACCTGCAGGAGTTCCGCGACAGCCAGAACGCCGTGCACCTCGCCGCGCCCACGACACTCCTCTTCGGCCAGGAGGTGGTGGGAGATGCCTCCCTGGTCGATCTGAGCCTGGATAGCCCCACCCCCTCACCGACCGTGGTGCTCGAGTGGGTCGCGGACGCGGGACCACGGATGTGGATGGTCCAGGCCGCATCCGAGGTGCCCGCCGGCTCGGCGCCCGCCAGCGTCAGCGCGGCCGAAGCCGCGCTCTCGACCCTCACCGTCAGTGCAGCGCCGCCCGCCCTGGCCGCGCCCACCACCATCGGCGGCCCCCTCGAGAGTGGGAGCACGCCACCGGCACCGCAGCCTCAGCCGATCCAGTCGTTGACCGCGATGGAGCCGGTGGCAACGCCGTCGTGGTGGAGTGGCCTATGCGACACCAACAACTACTCGGCGGCCTCGGTGGCGCTGACGGGTCAGGCCATCGCCTCGTACCCGCTCAGCTCGGACGCGGATTGGGAGGGGCTGGTCGCCTGCGGACCGCGTCCGTACTACGACGAGGGGCCCGACATCTCGGTGCGCCTGCCAGGCTCCGTCTGGGGGGTGCTCGAGTGGGAATGCGTCGAGCTCAGCATGCGCTGGATGTACGAGGCCTGGGGCGTGGAGCCCTACCCGGCGAATGGCAGCGGCGTGGTGTGGAACTATGCGGCGACCAAGGCGTCGTTCAATCCCTCGGGCCCGAACCTCGAGGCGATCCCCAACAACGGCGCGGGGCCCCTGCCCCAACCCGGTGATGTCCTCAGCTTCGGCGCCACCACCGAGGACGGCCACACCGCCGTGGTGACCAACGTGGACGTCGACGCCAGTGGGAGCGGCACCGTGACCATCCTGGAGGAGAACGCCTCGTCGACGGGATGGGACAGCGTGCCGGTCAGCGACGGGGTTCTCGGCGGCTACG
Organism: Candidatus Dormiibacterota bacterium; assembly: GCA_003164475.1. The sequence goes on from PLTL01000031.1 coordinate 1,168, forward strand.
ACGGCGGCGTCTCCGGCTGGCTGCACAACCCTGGATACACGCCGGTGACAGAGGTGACGCCGAGCAGCTACGTGATGGGCAACTTCTCGGGAAGCGGCCCGGCCGACGTCGGAGCCATCATTGGGGGGAGCACGTGGGTGATGCCGTCCACCGGCTCCAGCTTGGATCCGGCGACCATGTGGTCAACTCACGCAAGCGTCGGCAACGGTCCTACCCTGGTCGGCGACGTCACCGGAGACGGCAGAGACGATCTGGTGACCACGGGCGCAAATGGCACCTGGGTTTCGCTCTCCACCGGGACCGGATTCCAGGCGCAGCAGCAATGGTCGAGCCAGCCTTTCCTGGGGACACAGGCAACCCTGCTCGCGGACCTCACCGGCAATGGTCGGGACGACCTCGTCGCGGTCAACGACAACGACGTGATGGTCATGCTCTCCACGGGCTCGGGCTTCTCGCCGCCGGTGGAATGGTCCTCCACCGCCTTCTCGGGGACTCAGGCCACTCTGGCGGGTGACGTGACCGGTGACGGCATGGATGACCTGATCGCCGTCAACAGCGGCTCCACCTGGGTCCTGCCCTCGACCGGGACCGGGTTTGGCCAGCCAGAGGAATGGTCCACCCAGGCCTTCGCCGGGACGCTGGCCACCTTCGCGGCGGACCTCACCGGCAACGGAAGGACCGATCTGATCGCTGTCGGCGCGAGCAGCGTCTCGGTGATGCTCTCCACGGGGACGGCGTTCGCCTCACCCGCGGTGTGGGCCAACATCCCCTTCGCCGGTTCCACGGCGACCCTGGTCGGGGACATCACCGGGCCGGGCTCCGTCTCCCTGGTGGCCATCGACGGAGATGTCGTGTGGGTGATGCAATCGACGGGCTCGGGATTCGACAGGCCCCGGCCCTGGGCACTCCCCAGCTAGCTCGGGGCCCCGGAAGTCGGCGGCCGGTCCTCCCCTGCGGGTCGCTCCGGCTTGCGCACGACCAAGTGGACGCCCGAGGCGGCGGTGCGAAGTTCCTCGTGGCTGACCAGGTGATCCATCGCCTTGAGTTCGTCGGTGAGCCGGCGCAACCGGTCCGGGGGCAGCTTCTGGTGGAGATTGACACTGCGGAGAAGCCAGTCCACGGTGAAGGAGAGTTCGCCGAACCAGTCGACCTCGACGATCTCGCACGATTCGAAGAGCTCCTCCACCCCCCACGGCGTCATGTTGAAGTAGTGGTAGGGAACGGCATGCAGCGGCTGCATGAAAGCGACCTCGGTCAGGATCACCCCGCCGGGTCGCACCACGCGGATGAGCTCGCGTGCCGCCTCGAACGGACGGGCGACGTGTTCGAAAACGGCCTGGCTGAAGACGAGATCAAAGGTGTTGTCGGCGAACGGCAGTGCGTGGATGTCCGCGTAGATGTCGGCGAGCTCGAACTTGAGGAACTCGGCGTTGAGGTGGCGAGGATCGACGCGGCGCCGATCGCCGCCACCGATCTCGAGGATCATCCCGGTGGACGGACACTCGGCGATGCAGCGCTCGATCACCTCGCTGTAGGGGTTGCCGCGGTTGATGGCCCCGGGTGCGGCGAAGCCAGGGGGGGCGCCCCTAGGGCCCCAGAGGACCAGTTCCTCGAAATAGACCTGGGCTCCGGCCGAGTCCGGGTTGCCCGCCCCGCGGGGCCGGATGACGATGGTGTGGGGGGCGAAGTCGAGATCCTGCGCGATCGGGATCCCCGCCATCGTGGAACCGTCCGCCTGGAAGAGATCGACGCTGCCCACCAACGTGCTGTCGAGGAAGAGGTCGGCGATCCCCGAGCTGGGGTGGTGGAGGAGGCGGACCACGGCGTCGGTGAAGCTGCCCCGGAACTGGATCGAATCGGCGGGCGACCCCTCGGAGTGGACCCATCCCGACGGGTCGCGCTCCCACCGGCCGCGGAGCTCGATGCCGGGAGCCGCGGCGGTGAGGCGGAGCTCGCCGGGCACCGGGACGATCCGGGCGGTGCCGATCACGGCCGGTTCCTCGGGCTCGGCGCGGAAGTCGAACTTCCCGTTGTGGATCACCCCCACCACGCCACAGCTCGCGCAGACGATCTGACCGGACCGGGCGTGACCATCGGTGGTGACCACCCTGGCCCGCACCTGGACCTGCCTCCGGCAGGACGGGCATGCGAGACGCTCAATGACCTCGATCCGAGCGTCGCCGGTTGGCGCCGGCGCGCCGATGTCGGGGAGCGGACGGGGGTGCTCCGCCACCTCCTCTGCGCCGAGGCCAGCCCCGGTCTCGACGGCGCCGGGCGGCAGGGCGGGGATCGCAGCAGCTATCGGGCGCTCGACGGACGCGCCGGAGCCGGCGGTCGACGTGCCGGTCACGCGGTTGTACTCGCGGTTCACCCCGGCCACCATGCGATCGACGGAGTAGCGCTCCTCGAAGAGCTGCCGCGAGCGGGCCCCGAAGGCCGCGCGGAGATCCGCGGACTCGATCAGGCGAGCCAGGGCCGATTCGAGAGCCGCGGCGTCCCCCGGAGGGACCATGAAGCCGTTGCCCCCCTCCTCGACGATATCGACCATACCGCCCACCCGGCACGCAACCACGGGCTTGCCGACCCGCATCGCCTCGAGGAGGACGAGACCGAAGGATTCGAAGCGGGAGGGGGCCACCAGAATGTCGCAGCTCGCGTACTCGCGAAGCAGCGCATCCTCGGCGAGCAGGCCCTCGAAATGGATCCGAGCTCCCATTGCACCCGTCCCGGGCGAGGCTTCGAACCGCTCCCGCACGGTGCGCCCGTCGGGCCAGGGGTGGGCGTCCTTGCCGACGATGGTGAAGTCCACGTCCGGGAAGCGAGCCGCCAGGCGGGGCGCGCACTCGAGCAGCGTGTCGATGCCCTTCCTCGGCTCCAGACGGCCCACGAAGAGGACCGTCAGCCGACCCGGGTGGTCCTCCGGTCGGACGCCCGGCGGCGCCTCGTCGACCGCGTGGGCAACGTAGCCCACCCGTTCCGGGTCAAACGTGATGCCATAGCGCTGCTCGATCTCCGCGACGATGGCGGGCCCGCACGCGAGCAGCCGATCGGCGCGCAGGTAGCAGGACCGCTCGACCCGCTCGAGCGCGTCCAGCTCCCGGCTTGACGCGCCGAGGACGGGGTCGACGGCGCGCGTGGAGCGGAGCGGAGTGTACAGACCCAGGACGGTGTGGTACCTGCCGGTGAGCAGCGCCGCGATGCCCTCGGAGTCCCAGTTGGGAAACTGAACGATATCGACGGGGCGCCACCTCTGGATGCGGTCCAGCTCATCCAGCAGTGACGCCGAGTAGTCCCAGGCGCGTGGGGGGACCTCGATGCCTGTCGGGGCGGGATGGGGACGGACGCAGACGCGGTGGACCCAAATGCCGTCCTCGAGATCCACGCGGTCGTGATCCTCGCCTCGGGTCAGCGCGTGAACGATGTGTCCGGCACGCGCCAGCCCCTCGGCGAGGGTGAAGACGACCCGAGCGATCCCATTGAGGGGCGCCGGTGGCCACTCCTGGATCAGAAGGCAGACGTTAAGCCGCCGTCCGGTGGGGCGCAGCGTCGCGTACGGCATGAGCGGCGGTGGCGAGTCGAAGAACGCCGGATCGCGGTGCCGGGGCTCTCCCCGGAGGTGGGCGCGGAGGCCGGCGTCGAAGGCGCGCGGGAGGTCTCGCTCGAATCGCTCGGCGTCCTCGCTGGCGAGGCTGCCGTAGGCGAGGCACCGCCGCAGGTCCGCCCGATGGCCCTCGACGAATCCGGCGAGCTGCTGGCACACGTCCGCGAACGACCCGTAGGGCAAGCCGTGCTTCAGGCTGAAGTAGCACGTGTTCTTGAAGACGCTGTACCGATCTTTGAGCGCCCGGTTGGCGTCACGGACCTCGCTGCGCAGGAACTTGTGGTAGACGAAGCCGTCGTCGATCAGCTTGACCAGCATCCCCCGCTCGATCAGGCGCAGGCAGACGTCGGTCTCCTCGAGGTAGTACTCGAACTCCTCGTCGAAGCCGCCGATCCCGGCGAGGGCGCTCCGGCGGAACGAGGCATTTGTCCCGATGCAGTAGGGGAACTCCGGGGTGGCCGGGGTGCTGTAGTAGGCGGTTGGATTCACGGGACCGTCATCGATACGAGCTATGCCGAAGCGGTTGGCCATGCTGTAGCGCGCCTGCAGGCGGGCGCCAGTGTGGTCGTAGACGGGGCCGCCGGCGGCGGCGACTTCGTCAGCGTCATAGGCACCGACGATGCGGGTCAACCAAGCGGGATCGGGATAGGCATCGTCGTCGATAAAGGCGACCAGCTCACCGGCCGCGGCCGCCAGTCCAATGTTGCGGGACTCGGAGAGATTCCTTCTGGGGCAGACGGCCCTCTTGATGCGGCCCGCGTAACCGTCGAGCAGCGTGGCCGTGCCGTCCGTGGACGGGCCGTTGACGACCACGACCTCGAAGTTGTCGTAGTCGAGCTGCCGGAGCGACTCGAGGAGGATGCCCAGGCTGGCGGCTCGGTTGTAGGTGTTGACGATCACCGAGACCGATGGGTGGTTCACGTGGAGGTCGCCGTGACCAGAGGCCGGCTCTCGGCGTCCGCGCCTCCTCCCAGCAGCGGAGTGTCGCGCGAGGCCCTCAGGGCGGCCCACTCGAGGAGCTCGACGAAGCCGTCTCGGAAGGCCTCTGCCGAGTAGGAGCGCAGGTGCTGGGCGACGGCTCGCTGCCACTCCTCGCCGGGCATCGCACCCCGGCCGAGGGGGAGGCGCGGCAGCTCACCACCGCGTCGAGCGCGGATCATCTCGGTCATGAACTGGGACATCGCGTCCGCAAGTCCCGAGACGTCGCCGGGGGGAACGAGGGTTCCTAGGCCGGCCGTGATGTGGGGCAGGTTGGCGGCCTCGTAGGCGATGACGTAGCAACCTGCGGCGAGAGCCTCGATCACGGGGAGGCAGTACCCCTCGTGATAGGAGGGGACGATCAGGGCATCGCTCTCCGCATACAGGGCACCGAGTTGGCGATCCCCCGGCGACCGAACGATCCGGAGGAATTGCTGCAGCGAGTTCTCCTCGATGAGCCCTTCTAGCTGGCTCAGGCAGTCGGGGGAGGAGAACAGATCGTTGCCGGCCATGGTCACCCGAAAGCCGGCCAGGCCCCGGCACCGCAGCTCCACGACCGCCCGCGCCAGGTCGAGGACGCCCTTTGCCGCCACCAGACGGCCGACGGCGAGGAACTCAACGGTGTCGCCACCCCGGCCCACCCGAGGTGGCGCCGTGACGGCCGGTGGCAGGTGAAGCACGGTGAGCCTCTCTGCAGGAAGGCCGAAGGCCAGGAGGTCGTCCCGGTTGAACTCACTCACGCAAGCGATGCGATCCGCCTCGAAGAGATTGTGCTTCTGCATCAGCGAGCGCTCGATCACCGGGCGCTGGCTCTCCTCGACCAGCTCGGATGGCGTCACGTTGTGGTACACGGACAGCACCGGCTTGCCGGGTGGGACCAGGAAGATGGCGTTGAAGAGGTCGTAGTAAACCCCGAACTCGAAGAGGTGGGCGTCGGCATCGCGGAACTCCGGGTGCGAGATGAGGTCGCTCACGTCGCCGACCCTTACGATCTCCGGGTCACCGGTGTCCGACCCTTGGGTGAAGACGGTCACGCTCACGTCCGCGCCGGCGCGAGAGAGCTCGCGGATGATCCGCAGCTTGATCCCGACGCTTCCCGATATGGCGTCCGCCCCCACCACGACGCCCGAGTAGATGGCGAGGCGGAGGGGCCGCCGAAGCGGAGGCTCGGGGGACATCGTCGTGGAATCAGCTGGCGTCGGTCCCGCGCGCGCTGTCGGGGGCGAGGCTCGCCAGACGTTCCTCGAGCCGAGCGATCCGCTGCTGCAGACGGCCCTCCTCCCTCTTTGCCTCGCGGGCCGCCGCATTCTGGGCGGAGACGGCGTTGAGCAGGACCGGGATGTACGCCTTGAGCGCCTCGGCTTCGGTCAATCCGGCGCTGACCCGCGCGTCGATCCTCCGGAGGATGGGACGGGCAAAGGGTCGCAGCAGGCGCTTGACGAGCTTCTGGAACATGCGATCGACGACCTTGGGAAGCTAGGTGATTTTGCAGACATCGACGCAAATGCACATGTCCGTGCCGGTAGTCTACAGCATTCCCCGGCGGTGCCAGGGCGCGCGGCGCGTCCCGAGTCCGTCTGGAGTCTCTCACGCCTCCATGGCAGCCGGGGGGCTTGGAGGCGGCTCCGCCGCTCGCCTTTGGTGGGTGGCGCGGATGCGGCGCACGCCGGCCATCGCGGCCACGGCGGCGAGCAGGGCGGTTAGTGCTGTCGCTCCGGTTATGGCGGGATAGGCGTATCGGTAGACCACCCCTGGGGAGCCGAGGCAGACCGCGGCCATGTAGAGCAGCAGTGCCCCGGCGAGAAGCCCGAGCACGCGCTCGGCCGCGTCGCGCCGGCGCAACCACCACGCCCCCGCCGCGAGCAGCAGGAGCAGATAGGCCCACCCTGTGAAGATCGCGCCCCCGACCGCGTTGTCACCACCCTGCGCGAACGCGAGGATGTAGTGCATGCCCACCGTGTTCGGCCCGGGAAGCAGGGCGGTGTACCCAGGGTTGTACTGCGGCCACTGGGTGACCCAATAGGCCGGCCCCGTGACCATCGTCTCGCGGAGGGCCAGATGTACCCGCTCCTCGAGGTAGGCAGCGGGATCGTGAAGGATGGCCCGGATCCATGCGGAGCGGAGGGTGGTGTACTGCTCCGCCGAGACGGGGATCTGGATGACGCTGCTGGAGCCGAAGAGCAGCCCATCGATCGAATCCGTGTCCGTGTACTGCATGATGTGGGCGAGGCTCTGGGAGGGGTCCACGTCGGGTGGGATGAGGACCTTGCCCTCCTCTCGGGACATCATGGCGAGGTCGTAGACGTAGGTGACCTGGTCGGGGTGGAGGTCTGCCGTGCCGATCAAGACCTCGACGGCCGTCTGCGTTCCCAGCAGCGCGAGAGTTGCGGCGATGCCGAGGCCCATGGCAAGGGTGCGGCGCCAGCGCTGGACCCGGCCCAACGCCAGGAAGGCGAGGGCCCAGCAGAGGATCAGAACCACAGGCAGGGCGGTGGGGCGGGCCGCGAGGCAGAGGAAGGCGAAGATGAGCGCAGCGGCGAGCGCGATCCATCGGGAGCGGCCCCTCGCGCTCCAGGCCCGAGCGGTCAGCCCGAAGCCGCAGAGCGCGAAACCGGTGAACCAGGCGTCGACGCCGACGTGGATCTCCCAGCTGAGGACCGGAGGAAAGAGCATGCAGAGAATGGCGATGCCCACCGCCCAGGGTCGGGAGAGGCGCACCCGCAGCACCAGGTAGAAGCCGATGGCCAGGGTCAGGACTCCGGCCAGGAGGACCCAGCCCGGGTCTCCCAGGCCAAGCAGCCAGGCCAGCCGGTACATCGCGGACAGGATGGGGGCGTGCCAGTTCGTGTAGGTGTTGCGTATGCCTTCGCTGAGTTCATCCAGGGTGTCGGGATCCATGTGCCCTGGCCAGAAGCTGGCGCTGATCCCGACCGATGCCAGCAGCAGAGCGGCAAAGGCGGCCAGCGAGCGCCATCCCGTTCGCTTGCGGCGACTCGCCGCTGGCTGACTTGGCGGCGGACTCGAGACGGGGTCCATGTGGGCGTCGAGCATAGTACGGGACGGATCGGCAGGGGGCTTGGCGCCGCCGGGGACGTGGCGAAGGTGGCGGCGCGGCGCGCAGCCACCCCCGGCGTGGGAGGCCCTCGTGGCCCCGGGATGCAGCCGGCTTAGCGATCCGCGAGCATGCCGCCTGCTATCATCCGCCCGCGGGCCATCACCGGCACTGCCGGCGCGCGCTCGAGCCCGGAGACCGGGGCCACTCACGCAAGGAAGTCGCCCGTGGCGTGGATGCCGCCGACCGAATCGATGGAGCGGGTGCTTCGCTCTATGAGCGAGGTGCCCGCCAGCCACCGCGCCGGCCCCGTTGAGGGGGTGATGGTCAAGACGCTTACCAAGCACGTCGACCAACGCGGCTACTTCATCGAGCAGCTCAGGCGAGGTGATGTCGACGACGAAGGGCGGCCATTCCTCCCCGAGCTGCCCTTTGCGCAGATGTCGCGGAGCCTGGCGTACGCGCGGGGAGGCAACCCGCCCGAGTTGATCAAGGCTTTCCACTGGCACAAGCGTCAGTGGGACTACTGGGACATCGTGCAGGGGAACGCGCGCGTGGTTCTGGTGGATCTGCGCGAGACCTCGCCCACCGCGGGACACATCCAGAGCCTGGTGGTCGGAGAGCATGCTCCGAAGGTGATCGCCATCCCGCCCTACGTCGGTCACGGATTTCAGGCGCTGGACCTGCGCGACGTCATGCTCACCTACTACGTCACCGAGCCCTACGATCGGTCGGACCCTGACGAGGGTCGGATTGCCTGGGACGACCCCAGGATCGGCTTCGACTGGCGGATCGACAACATCTGAGATGCGGCTTCTGGTCACCGGCGGAGCGGGCTTCATCGGCAGCGAGTTCGTTCGCCTGACCCTGGCCGAGCATCCCGAGGACTCGGTCACGGTCCTGGACAAGCTCACCTATGCCGGCAACGAGCGCAACCTCGATGCGGTGCGCGGCGATCCGCGATTCCGCTTCGTCCGCGGCGACATCGCCGACGCTGGGCTGGCGGGCGTCTTGGCCGGAGAGTGTGACGTGGTGGTGAACTTCGCCGCCGAGTCCCACGTGGATCGCTCGCTCGCGGCGCCGGGTCAGTTCATCCTCACCGACGTCTACGGGACCTTCGTGCTTCTGGACGCGGCCCGCTCCGCCGGCCACCAGCGCTTCCTCCAGGTCAGCACCGACGAGGTGTACGGCGACGTCGCCGAGGGACGCAGCCGCGAGGGCGAACCACTGCGACCGCGCAGCCCGTACAGCGCCAGCAAGGCCGGGGGTGAGCTGATGATCCAGGCCTACCGGGCCTCCTACGGATTCCCCGCCATTGTGAGTCGCGGCTGCAACACCTACGGCCACCACCAGTACCCGGAGAAGATCATCCCGCTCTTCATCACCAACGCCATCGAGGGTCGATCGCTGCCCATCTACGGCGACGGTCTGGCGGTCCGTGATTACATTTTCGTCGAGGACCACTGCCGTGGTATCGACATGGCGCTTCGCCAGGGGGCTGCGGGAGAGGATTACAACATCGGGACGGGGGGCGAGGCGAGCAGCATCGCGGTGGCGGACACCGTCCTCCGGCTGCTTGCCAAGCCGCGATCGCTGAAGGAGTTCGTCGCGGATCGTCCCGGGCACGACCGCCGTTACGCGGTGGATTCCTCCAAGCTGCGAAGCCTCGGATGGGAGCCCCGGGTCTCCTTCGAGGAGGGCATGCGGCGGACGGTGGCTTGGTTTGTGGAGAACGAGGCGTGGTGGCGCCCTCTCAAGAACGGCGAGTTCTGGGAGTTCTACCGGAGGAACTACCGGACGGTCACCGGGTGACCGGCGGGGGGCGTGAACGGGAATGCGGATCGAGGTGATCGGGTCGAGGGGGCAGCTCGGCCGCGAACTGATGGGGGTCCTCGCCCGCACCGAGCACGAGGTGTCGGGGCACGACGTGGAGAGCGTCGACATCCGCGACCCGGAATCGACGGCGGCCCTCCTGGACGCATCCCGGCCGGACGCGGTGGTGAACTGTGCCGCCTGGACCAGGGTGGATGCCGCGGAGCTCGAGGCCGAGGCCGCATGGCAGGTCAATGCGGTTGCCCCGGGGATCCTGGCCCAGGCGTGCGCGGCGAGGGATATCCTGCTCTGCCACCTGAGCACCGACTACGTTTTCGACGGCGATGCCAGCTCTCCCATCGACGAGGAGGCAACACCACATCCTCTGACCGCCTACGGTCGGGGCAAGCTGGCCGGCGAGGAGGCGGTCCGTGCACTGCTGCCCCGCCACCAGATCGTCCGCACCGCCTGGCTCTACGGCCAAGAGGGACCCAATTTTGTCCTGACCATGCTGAGGTTGGCCCAGGAGCGAGGGCGGCTGCGGGTGGTCGCCGATCAGTGGGGCTCACCCACCTGGACCGGCCACCTCGCACCAGCAGTCGTCCGGCTGGTCACCCGGGGTGTCCCCGGCACCTTCCACCTGACCAACTCCGGTACCACGACCTGGCACGGCTTTGCCGAGGCGATCGTCGAGGAGGCGGGCCTCGACGTCCCCGTCGAGGCCGTCAGCAGCGCCGATCACCCCACCCCGGCGCGCCGCCCCGCCTACTCGGTCCTGGACAATCGCGCCTGGCACGAGCTGGGCGAGGCGCCCCTCCCCGATTGGAGGGACGGATTGCATGCTTATCTGTCGGGGCCAGGCCTCGCCCGGGTCCGGAACGCCTGAGCCGGGCTCGGCTTCCGGGCGACCACGGCCAGGATGTAGCAGTCGGCGGCCTCGCTGTACAGTCCCCAGTTTCTCGCCACCTCGTCCGCTTCGAAGTGGCCGGCGGCGAGGGAGCGTCCGGCGTAATTAAGGCCCTGCACCGACTCGACCTCCAGGCCGGCTGCCGCGATGAGGTCGGTCAACTCCTCAAGCGTGTACTCGACCTTGTGGTCGGGGTCGATCAGGGCCGACTGCTGCAGCCGCGTCACCGTCGCGTTGGGGGTGTCGATGGCAATGTGACCTCCGGGTCGGAGGACCCGGAAGACCTGGGAGAGCACCAGAGCCCCCTCCGCCGGCGTGACATGCTCAATCGACTGACCGGAATACACGAGGTCCACGGAGCCGTCGGCGAAGGCGGAGAGGTCGGTCATCGAGTGGTAGTGGTAGCTCACCGGGCCGAGCGGAGTCTTGACGACGGTCCGGGCATCGTTGGAGCGGTAGATCGCGTGCCGCTCTGGGGAGGGCAAGTCGATGATGATGAGCTCCTCGAAGGGATAGGGATAGCCGAGAGCCACCATCGCCCCCTGATCGTTCCACTGGTGGGTACCGCCCAGATCCAGGATGCGCCGTGCCTCTGGAAGGCTCTTGATGAAGAGGCAGCGGCCGGCATGGATCGAGTAGCCGAGCATCCTTCCCGTGAAACCGAGCGTCTGGAACTCCTCGGAGCCGCGGAGGGCCTGAGTCAGCTCGGCTCGGGTGAACTCCCGTCTGACCAGCCGAGCCAGGTTGTCCGTGAGCCCCACTGGATCCACCGGTCGCTGGAGCATCACCTCGTATGCCAGGCGCACCGCGAGGGCCGCCGGCAGACGCTCGTAGGTCACACCTCGCACGGAGTAACCCACCAGTCTGTCCCGCTCCGTCCGTGCTCCATGGTAGAGGGCGCGCGCCGTCGCCGACCTGCGGAGGAGGTCGCGGAGAGACACGGACCGAGATCTTAGCTGGCTCAGAGCCTCGTCGCCAGGACGGCGCCGCCGGCGAGGGTTCTGGGCTCAGTTCTCCGGAACGACTGTCAGGCGGGTGGGCGAGAAGGCGCTCCCGATCG
>PLTL01000313.1 GCA_003164475.1 Candidatus Dormiibacterota bacterium
CGTTGACGAGGCTGCCGAACACGAGCAGGATGCCGCCGACTCCACCGACGCGCTTGGCGAGCACGGTCAGGCAGCCCAGGCGGGGCGCGTCCGAACCATCGCCGGCCGGCGCCTGCGGACCACGTGCCCGCCGAGCATCGCGACCAGCCGCGCCTCAGCCCCGCGGCGCCGATCGAAGAGCCGCGGCGCTGGCTGCCGCTGCCCACGGGCCACGGCCACCAGCTGCCGGCCCTCGAGGCGGGTGGTGACGATCAGAGTCGCCTCGGCCGCCGTCAGCACGCCCTGGCGCACCGCGCTGTCGACCAGGTCCTCCGGATCCCGCGGAGCACTGAGCCGCAGGATCGGGGAGGCGAGCACGCCAACCACCTCCTCGAGGCACCGCTGCCGCCCCCGTTCCCCACACCACTTCGCCAGGGTGCTCCGGACCCGACGATGAACCTCCCACACCACGCTACTGGCCACCGCCGTCACCGGCGGCTTCTTCTCCACTGCCACCTCGGTCAACGCCAGGCAGACCTCGGCGTCGACGTCGTCAGGGTCCGCCCCCCACTGCCTGGCCAGCCGGCCTGACAGCCGGCGCAGCGCGGGGAGCAGGAGGCCGGTGAGCAGGAGCTTGCCATCCTCGCTCTCGCGGGCCCGGGCGATGACCGCCGTGAGGGCTCGGTCGCGGATCTCGCGGGAAGAGCTCGCGAGCAGCGCACGGCGAGCTTCATGGGCAGGGAGGAGATGGCCGCCCACCTCAACGGTCAGTGCCAACTCGCCGAAGGCCTCCTCGATGGAATCGAGCAGGCGGGGGGTGTTCCGTTCCATGGTGCGGCCTCCTATCCGGTCGGGATGACCGCGCCATTGGATGTGGCCTACCGTTCCAACTCCGTTCATCGCGGCGCACAGACCGCGGAGCCACCGTTCCGCGTGGCAAGCGCGTCAAACCCTATCGGCGGCGATGGACGCGGAACGGCTCAGAACGCTCCCCCTGGGGCACTCCCGCCGCGCCGAGTTGGAGCCATATAGCGGCAGGACTGAGTGACGAACCCGGGGCGGCTCCGGCCCGCTGGCGGGGGCACATAAGGCCGCCTCACCTCCGCGGTCGGCGTAGCCGTCGCGCGAGTGAAGCCGACCCCACAGGACATACTTGCAGCGGGCTAAAGAGACACGACGATGAAGATGCGGAGGATCGGGGCGGCGGCGGGGATCGCCACGGTCCTCGCGTTCGGGGCGGTCCACCCTGCCTCGGCCGATCAGTTTCCCCTGCCCGAAACTGCGACCGTCCTGACTGGGCTTGGATGGCCGGTATCGCTCGTTGTGGGTGGGGACTGCTCAACGGGCTACACCGTCACGCTCTCGATGGACCCCGCCGACCCCCTTGTATACATCCAACTGGCGGAGGCGACGGGAGACGTGACCGACCCAATCGGCTCCTTGCAGACACCGATCACGTGGCTGATCGGCTCGTCGGGCGACGGGGTGGCCGAGGAGAACGCCCCTGGCGGCGTGATCTGGACTGGTGCCCCACTCTCCATCCCAGCGATCTTCGGGGTGAACGCTTCTGACTACCAATTCAACATGGGCACCAACTTCCCAGTCGAAGGGGAGGTCGAGGCGCCACCTTGTTCGACGCCGACGCCGACGGCCACTCCGACCCCTAGCCCAACGGCGACGCCCACCGCAGCCGCGACGGGCATCCCCGCTGCAACGCCACAGGTAGGCCAGAGCGCCTCTAGCGAGCAGCCCCAGGCATCGGTCGGCGGTCAGGGGCAGAGCGCCCCCACGGCCACGCCCAGGGCCACGGCCGCGACGTCTTCGACGGACACGCCTACGGCCACTCCCAGCCCCACAGGGGACGACACCGTGATCGCCCCCGCAACTTCGAAGACTGGGACGCCTCCGCCCGATGGTGGAATCGCTTGGTGGGTGGTCACTCTCTTGGTGGTCGCTGTCGTGGTGGTAGCGGGATCGGCGACGGGTGCGTTCCTTCGTCGGAGTGGGCGGTGGGGCACCAGGGGGTCAGGGGCATGAGGTCAACCCTAGGAGGTGCCATGGGGGGTTGGCCGCTTCCATGAGGTGGCATGGGGTTGTCGGCGTCCTTCCCCTTCTCGACGGATTGACGGGGAGGACTAGAGCCCCAGCATCCCGACGTCGAGGCGTGCTCCGCGCAACCTAGCAGTAGCGGCAACTCCCCCGGACCACGTGGGTCTGCGCTGCGACCGTCACCTCGTCCCAAAAACGCTCCCGGCTGGCCGCGTAGCGTGTCCAGACCCGCTTGGCACGGTTGACTTCATTCCAAGTTCCTACTCCGGTCAATGCCTCGTCGACAAGAGCCGCCGAGCCCGCCCCTCCGTGGGAGGCGATGATTCGATCGCCGCCGTCGACCACCCTGTGCACGCTCCCATCGTCCCGGATGTCCCACTTCCATTGAGGCTTGGACCATGAGGCCGGGGCCCCCGTGCTCAAGGCCCAGCCCAAGGCTGAGAGGAGTTCCGCGAGAATCCCGTCGCCGCCCAGGGCTAACTGCCTCTCCTCCACCTTTCCTCTTCGGGTCACCTCCGCGCGGGCGGCGTCGAGTTGACCCTCGACCTTCTCCCATCTCGTGAACGCCTTGTGAGCCGCGGGGAAGTGTGCCCAGAAGATCTCGCGGTCTCGGGGGAGGTTGAGGCCGCGCATGTCTCGGGCCCATCGGAGCTGGACCTCCAGTGCACTGGCGGGCGTAAGGGGGCCGCCTGTTCCGCCGCTCGCCATCGCCACGGCCAGACGCTTGAGTTCGGCTTTGTGGGCCTCGGGCACGGGCACGGGCACACCCGCGTGCTTGTCGACCTCCAGCCAGACCACGACGCCTCCAAGGACGACGATGGCGACACCGGGGCCGTAGTGGCCGAGACTAGCCTCTGGAACGAGCGATGAGATGACCCCGTAGACGGTTCCCACCCCGGCGAGGGCCCACCTCAGCTTCTCACCAGCTCCCTGCATCGCGCCAAGTCTAGAGTCGTGTGAGGCTACTCCCGATCGTCCCCACGAACGGCGCCTCCAGGGCCAGTGATTGGTCCGAGTATCCCGTAGAACTGCTCAATCGAGCCGACCGAGCTTCTCGTCGGCGTAGTGCATGCCGTCCATCTGGGCAGCCCGAGATTCTCTCTAGGACCGCTTGGCGCTGACATACCATCGCTCTACTCTGCCCATATGCAAAGTCAGTCTCGGGGAGGCCGGGTCGCAAGTGCGGCGCGCGCGGAGCCTGCACTGATCATGCTGTCGGGAGTCCCAGCCACCGGTAAGTCCACCTTCGGCCGGTGGCTGGAGTCCGATCGGGGCTTTGCTCACGTGGATGTGGAGAATGGCGGCTTCGATCGCCTAGGTCTTTCGTTCACATGGAGCGCGGTCTGCCGGCTTCCCCCGCCCCAGGTGTCACCTTTCATCGCAGCGCTCCGAGGGCTCCGGCGCCCGGTCGCCCTTGACTGGGGATTCCCTCCCCCCTGGCTCCCTCTCGTGCGCGCTCTCCACGACGCAGGCGTGACTGCCTGGTGGTTCGACGGGGATCGACAGGCTGCCCGGGCTGTATTCATCCGGCGCGCTACGGTCCAGGTCGAGGCTCTCGACCGGCAGATGGGGCACATCGAGGCGCATCAAGCCCTGTTCGATGACTTCTACGCCGGCCGTGTCGTCCAGGCCATTCGTCCTGACGGCAGCTTCACTCCACCCGATCGCATCTTCGCCACCATCTTCGCTGACCGTTCGCTCCCCTGAAGCCATGTTGGGGTCGACCGCATCCCGGGTCAGCCACCCGAACGCCTGCATCCACCGATCGGGGCGCGAGGACGACTGCCCCACGGTGGCCCCATCCTACCGGCCAGCAAAACGGACCACCACCGTGGGCCGGGCTGGCCAGAGCTGGCGAGGCGATCGGAGCCCTGGGTAGGCCGAGATTCTCTCTATAGTCGTCGGCCGCCCACCCGCATCTCGTCGTCCATTCGTGACAGGGGTTTTCCGCGCGCTGCTGGCGTGCTGACGAGTTCATCTTAGGATGGGGGACGTTGACGCCGTTTGGCGTCCGAGGCCCCGGGGCACCTAGCCCGCGCTCACGTCTCGGTCGGTCAGGAGTGGGTGAGGAAGGGCATAATCCGCGCACCTGAGAGCCCAGCTCCGGGCCACGGCCCCGTGCCAGGGACAGAGGATGTCCGGCCCCGACTTCCCTCCAAGCGTCGACCCCAGCGCAGGCGGGTACCCGGCGCCGCCGTCCGGTGATCCCCCGCCTCCCGAGACCGGGGACCCGCCGCCGGGCCTCTATGCCCTACCCGCACCGCATGGGGAGCGATACGCCGATGCAGTGCCGTACGCGGGCAACGTCCCCGCGTTCGCATCCCTGGTGCTGGGCGCGGGCGGCGTCCTCCTCTGCTTCTTCGTCATCGTATTCCGGCCGGACTCGGGCGTCGTCTTCCCGGTCGGCGCCGTCTTGGGGGTCCTGGCGGTGGTCTTCGGGGGCGTGGGCCTCTCGCGCTCCAAGACCAGGGGTGGTGCGGGCAGGGATATGGCGATGGGCGGGTGCATGCTAGAGATGCTCACAGTGGTTGTCCTCCCCGTGGCGTTCTACGTGGACGCGCTCGCCAACTGGTCAGGCGGCGGCCTATGACCGCGATGAGAGCAGCCTCGGCGTCGCGATCGTTCGCGTGATGAGTGACCAGCCGCCGCGGCCGGCGAAGGTGATCTCGCCAGCGGTGTACCTGGGCAGGCCGAGATTCTCTCTAGGGCCGCTTCCCGGACTCGTCAGGTCCGGCGCAAGGCGTCAGGGAACCATCGCCACCGCTCGGCGCGGGATGAACGTCCTGCTGCTGCAGGAGATCCTGGGCCACTCCTCGCTGACCATGATCCAAACGGTGTACAGCCACCTCGACACCGATGACGCCTACAAGGCCGCCATGAAGGTGCTGCTGGGGGGGAGTAGCCTAGCCGACGGGCCGTTTGCGGACCGTCGAGCCGTTCCGTGACGGCCGGTGCCTTCGCGGTGAGGCTACCTGTGAGGCTACTCCCGGTCATCCCCACGAACCGCGCCGTCCAGGGCCAGCTCGTCTACTCGGCCTCCTCGAGACCCCCGCCGCAACCTCAGCACGCCGGGAGCAGCAGACCAAGGTCAGCGCGGCGTGCCGCCTGCTCCACGATGCGTGCGTGCCATTCCTGGGGAGTGCGCAGCCGGCCCACGAAGCACACGTCGGCGAACAGGAAGCTCTGGGGATGCGGGGGCACGTCCCACACGCACAGGTCTTGGTCGGCGGGCTCGACGAGGTGGTCGAAGAGGCAGTGCAGCTCCGCCGGGGTGAGCCAGCGTCCGCGCTCGCAGTCGGGCGTGTAGGCGAGTCGCCTGCGGATGGTCAACTTCCAGATGTCCTCGTCCTCACGGTAGAGGGTGAGGTGGCAGGCTTTGTCAAAGCGGGCGGAGTCCCCGGCCCTGAGGCGGAGGCTCGCGAAGAATTCGAGGCTATCGTGGATGAATCGAGCCCACTCCAGACCATCCTCATCGACAAAGACGCCCCACTTCGCCCGGGTGCCGGTGCCTGGGACGCACTGGGGGTCGAGCGCCGGGTACAGCCGACCCTGGGCCTGGAGGTCGGCGGCACGGTCGTACTCCGCATCATGGGCGCTGCCGAAGGAGACCAGCCACAGCACCTGCCGGGTCTTGTCATGCCAGCGAACTCCCCGGCCGGTGCCGAAGTGGTAGGTGAAAGTGTCCGCCCGTTGCGCGGTTGCCAGCGGCTCGGTACCTGAGGAGGTGGCGCCGACACCGCCCAGGAACTTGGTCACTCCCCGGTGATCACCGGCCAACGGCGGCATGTCCTCTGCGAGGAAGCGGCACGTGACCCAGCGCTCAAGCACGGCAGGGAGCCTAGCGCAAACCCCGACGTCTTGCCAATCAGTGGGCGGCGATCAGCATCCTCTCGCGGAGCCGCTGCTTGGCATCCCCGGTGGGCCGCTGCCTGGTGTCCCCGACCGGTCCGGCTGACGCCACACCGCCACGAAGAGACTCCTCGATCGCGGTGGTCATGCGCCCAACCAGCGCTCCCACGGTGTCAGGCGTAGAGTGGGCAAGTTCGCGGCCAAGGAGGCCGTTGTCGGCGATCGCCCGCATCTGGGCATACACTGGCAGGGCCTCTTCGATGAGCTGCCCCTGGGGCACCTGGAAGTAGGCGGCGAGAAGCTCGAGAAGATGCTGGGTCTCGGGGGTGAGCCGCATCGCCTTGACGGTTCGGGTAGCCATGCCGGTAGTTTACTTGTTAACACCGCGTCCCGTCAAGACGAACATTTGCTCGGAGTGGCGATGCGGACATTGGCGACCCCAAGGTGGTCAGTGCGATCGCGGCCCCTCGCTTCCGGGCTTCCTAGGCCCGCACAGTGGCACGCGGTAGGCGCGTTCGGCCCGCTAGGCGGGGGCGAGCGCCTAAGACGCGGAGATCACCCGCAAGCGGTCAGCCAGGCGGCAGGACGACCTAGCCTGACCTGTTGGATGGGCTCACCCCGGAAGGTTAGGGCTTCACCCCTTACCACTTAG
>PLTL01000046.1 GCA_003164475.1 Candidatus Dormiibacterota bacterium
CCCCTCCGGCTGTCAAAGTCGGGCTCAGCCGGCATGGGCCGAGGGCGCAGCCCGGACTGTGGCTGAGCTTGGATGCGAGCTGGGGCGCCGGCGTGGGTGGGCCGAGGCTGGCCTCTGCCGGCCAAGCGTGGGCCGGATCGCGGGCGGTGGTCGGTCAGCTGCTGGAGGAACCATGGTCGGCGCCGTAGAAGTTGGCGACGGCCTGGAATGCCTTCTTCGGCTCCCATGCCATGTCTGCGTAGGTCGTGCCATGCCCTGTCGCGTAGGTCCTCACCAGGCTGAGGGCGGACATGTCGAGATCGTGGCGAGGGTCCTCACTGAAGGTTGCCAAGGGCTCGACGAAACCGCAGACGAAGGCGCCGTCGACGCCCGCGGCATCGAGGATGCCGAGCGTCTCGGTGATCTCGCGCGCCTGGAGTGCTTCGTCGCGCACATGGATGCCCCGCTTCAGCCGGGGCCGGACGAACCGGCCCACGAGGGGAAGTTGGTGCAGGAACTGCGACCTTGAGTCGACGACTCCGAACCCGAGGGTGCCGGAGCTCTCCGCCCCCTGGTAGGCGCGCATGCCGAACTCGGTGACCACGACGGGCTTCCCGTAGCGGGCCAGCGGCTCGAGCATCTCGACGTACCTGTCCTTGATTCGCGCGTCCCGGAAATGGTCAACGCCGACGAAGTCGAATAGGCTCCAGTCCACCGCCTCCCAGGGCAACGACGCATATGTGACTGGACCCCGGAAGCCTCGCCTCGCCGATTCGTTCGCTCGTGCCAAGAAGGCTCTCAAGCGCTCGACGTGCTCACCGGCATTCACATCGCGGAAGAGGTTGGCGACCCGCTTGGTGATCGTCCGGCCCGGCACGATGCCCCGCATGAAGAGCGTTGACTCGGACGCCACGGAGAACACCAGGTGCCCTGGCCAGCGCTGGCGCAGCTGCTCAGCCGCTCGGGCCGCCTCACCTATGTACTTGAGCGTCGTGCTCTCGTCCCGGTCCCACATCTCCGGCGACAGCCAGACCTCGAGGTCCTGCTTCAGGCCGTCCTCGGCAGCCGTCATCAGCCTTCCCAAGTCGCGACCGCAGATCCTGACGGCATTGCAGTGCAGATCGTTCTTGATGATCTCAAGCTCACGGTGCACGACCGTCGGATCGAACACGGGACGCCAATTCATGCCCAGCACGCGGCCGGCGTCATAGCTCACGCCTCTCCGGTTCATGCTGCGCCTGCGCTACTGCATGCTGCCTCTCGGCGGGTCACGCCAGCCGGCCTCCTGCGAGGCCGGCTCGACGTGGCCGCTGTTGCCCGTGACCACTCGGTCGGCAGCTGGGTACTCGACGCGCTGGCGTGACGCGGCCTTGCCATCGGCAGCCCACCCACTGGGAACTCACCAGCGCTGCGAATGCCCTCACTCCTGGGGTGGAGTGCGGCCCGCGGCTTGAGGATCCAAAGAACGGGCTGCGGGTCCCGGTCCCGCCCGTCGGTCGGCCTCAGGCCCGAACTCGCCCGGTCACCCAGTCGTACCGGATGTCGTCATCGACGATCGGTCCGGTTGGGCGTGAGCCGGCTCCGCTGGCCCCGTCAACCTCGTAAATCGACCCGCTGACGTAGCTCGATGCGTCACTGGCAAGCCACAGCACCACGTTCGCAACCTCCTCAGGCAAGCCGGCCCGGGCAAGAGGAAGGGCTGGGATGCGGCTCCCCAGAGATCTGGCCATGTCCGGCGGTAATGGCTTGGGCTGGGTGTCGATGAGCCCGGGGCTGACGCAGTTGACCAGTATGTTGTAGGGGGAGAGCTCTATGGCGGCCACGCGGGTGAAGCTCTCAGTGGCAGCGCGGCTGCTCGCGTAGGCCGCAGCCCCTGCCGAGCCACGGCTGCTGACCCCTGAGGTGAAGTTGATGATGCGTCCCCCTTGCCCCTGTTCGACCATGATCCGCCCGGCCGCCTGCGTCATCAGGAAGGTGCCCCGGCAGTTGACCGCGTAGACCGTGTCCCAGACCTCGACTCGCTCCTCGAGCAGGCTGGCATGGGGAGCTACCGCCGCGTTGTTCACGCAGATATCCAGCCTTCCGAAGTGCTTCGGGGCGGTGGAGACGATCGCTGCGGCTCCAGCGGCGGTGCTGATGTCGGCGATGACCGCGACCACGGCGTCACCGTGAGGCAGACAGGTCTCGCCCAGGCCCTCCGCGTCACGATCCGCAGCCACGACGCGGGCTCCGGCGTCGACAAAGGCCCCAACAATGGACCGGCCCACACCGCGGGCCGCGCCAGTCACCACGACCACCTGCCCAGAAAAGTCGTAGGTCACGCTCATGACTCACCTCTCATCAGACGTCTTGACCACCAGCGGCTCTCCCATATCTGAACCGACTGCGCTCGTGGCTGCCGCTTGGAGGCCCACCGGGGCCCGGAAGAATGGTACGCAACGATGGCCGTCACCCGCATGCATTGGACCTCCAGGTGAGGGTCGGAGTGGAATCGCGGAGAGCGTGACGGGCGCCGCCGGGTGGGTGATGGGGGAGTGCGGTGACCGCATCGGCCTGGACCTCCAGGCCGGGCCGACCCGGGAGGGCCACGAGGGCAGGGACGTGCCGTCGAAGCGTGTGCCGCTTGCCTGGCCTCCGTTCCTGTCCCTTCACATCGGCACGGCCTGGGACTTGGGGTGATCCACCAGAGGGTCTGCCTGGTAGGGGGGCAAAGAGGTTGTCCACACCTCGATCGCCGACACAGGAGTGCGCCTCATGCGCGGAGGAACTGAGTCCTCGCCGGGCCAAGTTGAAGGCATCCGCCGACCGCAGGATGTCGCCTCCCAGACCGGCTCGGAGCTGGTGGCAAAGCTGGGCACGCGGGTCAGCGCCGGTAGCGCCTGACCTCCAAGGAATCCCTCAGCGCGTCGCCGACAAAGTTGAAGGCCACGACCGTCAGCACGATCGCGAACCCCGCGGGGTATATGAGCCACCAGTAACCGTCGAAGAAGAAATTGAGGCCGCTGGAGAGCTGTCCGCCCCAGTTGGTCGCGGGGGGGGGTACACCCAGGCCAAGATAGCTCAGGACGGCAACGAAGACGATTGCGTCGGCCACCTGAAACGTGGCGTTGACCACGATCACACCCACTGCATTGGGAATGATGTGGCGGATCAGGATCCGACGCTTTCCGCCTCCCATCACCTGCACCGCCTGGACATACTCACGTACCCTCAGGGTGAGCGTCTCGCCACGCACCAAACGAGCGGGCACCAGCCACGCCACCAGCCCAATCACTAGGATCAGCTCCGGGATCGACGTGCTGAAGATGGACCCGAGCAGGATAAGGGCGAAGAGGTACGGAATCGCCAAGAAGGCATCGACGATGCGCATCATGAAGGCGTCGATGGGACCCCCGGCGAGCCCCGCGATGGCCCCCCAGACGACGCCGATTCCCACGGCGATGAAAGCGGCAGCGAAACCGATCTCCAGCGAGCTCTGCCCGCCCAACATCAGCCGCCCCACCACGTCGTAACCGACTTGGTCGGTTCCCAGGGGATGCGCAAGACTGGGGGCTTCGTCGGCGATGAGCGGATTGTTCAAGACCTGCTGGGTGTGGTAGATCAATGGTCCGACGAAACTGAAGAGCACCATGAACAGGATCAGCCCCACGCCGACCGTGGCCATTCGGTTCTCAACAAAAACCATGAGGATTGAACGCCACATGGAAGTCGACCGATACGCCTCCCCTCCTTCTGGGGTCCCTTCACCCGCGCCGCCGCGGGACGACCCAGGCGAGAGCCCAAGTTCATCGATCACTGGGGACGCTCCTCTGGGTGGCGGTCGGGCACCGATGGCTGCGGGCGGATCATGAGACGTACCTGATCCGAGGATCGGCCACTGCGTAGAAGATGTCGGCGATCAGATTGCCGAGGACGGTGGCCAGGGCCACGACGACGGTCACTCCCAAGAGAACCGGGAAGTCATTCTCCACAGCTGCCTGATAGAAAAGCAGCCCCATCCCGGGATAGTTGAACACCTCTTCGGTGACCACGGCTCCGCTCAGGATCCCGCCCAAGGACAGGCCGATCAAGGTGATGACAGGAATCAGGGCGTTGCGGAGCACATGCCCGAACAGGACTGCTCGGCCGGACACACCCTTGGCTCGCGCCGTCTGGACGTACTCCTGAGTCAGCTGCTCCAGCATTGCGCTGCGCATGTACCGGCTGAAGAGGGCAATGGTGACCAAGGACAGGCAACTGATGGGCAACACCATTCCGTTGAGCTGGGAGAAGACGTTGCTCTGGCTCTGGGGAGCCTCCGAAGGGAACCACGATAGTGTGGCGCTGAAGAGGATGATGAGCAAGAGCCCGAGCCAGAATGTGGGCATCGAGTAGAAGATGAACGCGAGCCCCGTCAGCACGTAATCATCGGGCTTGTTCCGGCGGACCGCCTGGTACATCCCCAGTGGCACTCCGAGCAGGACGGCCACCACTAGGGCGGAGCCCGCCAGGAACAATGTCTTGGGCATGCGTTCCGCCAGGAGTGCGGCTACAGACTGGTCGAGTTTGTAGGAGAACCCCAGGTTTCCGTGCACCAGGTGATTGACCCAGATGAGGTATTGAACCACCAGAGGCTTGTTCAGCCCGAGCTGAATCGTCAGCTGATGCACGTCGAAGGTGGTCGCCCTGGTGCCGAGGATCGCTCTCACAGGGTTGCCGGGGAGGAGGTGCAGCAGGATGAAGGTGATCACGGTGACGATGAAGAGCACGATGATCGCCTGACCGACCCGTCGAACCATAAACCCGATCACGGCATGCTTCCCCTCTGGCCGGTCGTACCCGGCCTTTGCTTGGGTGTGGGGAGTTGATCCTCCAAGACTTGGTGGTACTTCGGCAATGGCGGCGTCATTCCGGGCTTCTCGCGCCAGCTGGCCGGACGGTCGTCCGCACTCGCCTCTCGCTAGCGGGCCGGTGGCCGGTCCCTGCAGGCTGGGGCTCAGCCGGAGTCACCTCGATCTCAGGTCCGTTCACCATCAGCGGAAACCCAGATGGAACCCGCGCACCCTGAGAGCGGGTGCGGTCACACAGCCGTTCCACACATTGGGGATGGGCTGGCTCACCAGGTCTTTTCCGACTCCGTCCGCCCGGCTCAGGGCCCCGAACACCTGCTCGGTGAATCGCCCGTTGGCCACCGGCGGGCCCAGGGCGCCATCTCGGATCCGGAAGGCGGCATCTCGCGAGACCCCGGTGATCGAGCTCTGTTCGCCGTCGACCAGCCTGGTGTACCAGAACCGGGATAGGTACACACCCCGGTCTACGCCGGCCACGAGTTCCGCCACCGAGGCATCGCCGGGCTCCAGCATCAGATTGGCGGGCGTCGGCGCGGGAGCCTCTTCCCGACCGATGTGGGCATGCCCGGTCGATTGGCGACCGAGGGTTGTGGCGGTGCCCAGATCCAGTACGGCGTCGCCTATGCGCCCCTGATCGAGCATGGTCACATTCTGCTTGGCCACCCCTTCCAGGTCGAAGGGAATTGGCAGGCCGGTCGGCCGGCCGGCATCGTCGCGGACGGTGATCATGTCGTCCGCCACCCGTACGCCCCGCCGCTGCGCCACCGGGCCATGGCCGGCCGCGAGTGCGTCCCCGGTGAAGCCTAGTGAGCCGAAGAAGCCGATCATGTCGCCCACGGCCAGCGGCCCCAGGACCACGTCGTAGGACCCCGGCGCAAGGGGCTCCGGGTGCCCGCTGAGCACGGCATCGGCCACCGCCCCTTCGATGAAGCGCTCGGGCTCGACCGTGCAGACGTCCCGAACCAGGTCTCCGCGGTAGCCAGAGCCTTCGTCCCTCCGTACCAGGACGCTGAAGGAGGCCTCGGTGGCACGAGTGTAGAGGGCCACACCCTCGCTGTTGCCGACCGCCAGCTCGATCACCACCCGTGAGAACATGCCGCAGGCCGTCGCTCCCACCACGCCCGCGTCGTGGATGGCGCGGGCCGCCAGCGCGGCCCGCGCCGGCGCCGTGAAGTCCAGGGTGCCCTGGTGCCACAGCGATGAGGTGTCGACCCTTTGACCGGGGCGCGCCAACGCCTGCCGACCACCTCCCAACACGGTCAGGCCGCGAGCAAGCCTGGACGCCTCGCGCCCGGCGGCCGCGGCGGACTCTAGGCGCGTCGTGCCGGCCCGGGCGCCACCGTGAGCGCCGGCTGCCCGAACCATGAGCTGACATTCTTCGATGGCCTGAGGCTGGTGGATCCTATCGCCGGCGAATCGCGTGTACTCTCCCAGCCGGGAGGTGATGAAGCCCTCTCCGGGCATCTCCATCGCCTGGAGTGCTTCGGCCACCCGCCCCAACAACTGGTCCGCGCCGCGGAGCTGTAGCAGATCGTCTTTCATCCGGCCACTCCCATCAGGACTCCGCGGACGAGCATGGGGATGCCGGTGTGAGAGACAAAGCCCCACTGCTTCGGCTCCCCTTTCCCGCACGGCAGGCCAAAGACCCGCGCCTCGGCGGGCCCGGCCACGTGCTCCACCTTGCGCCAGAACTCCGGCGTGACTCCGCCGTAGGATGCATTCTTCAGGAGACGGCCTCTCCGACCGTGGCGCACCTCGACCGCAATCTCGGTCCCGAACTGGAAGTTGAGGCGCTGGTTGTCGATGCTCCAGCTGCGATCCATGTCCAGGTAGTACCCGTCTCCCAGCCTTTCCAGCAGCTCGTCAAGGCTGCCCGACCCAGGCTCGAGCCCCACGTGGGTCGAGAAGCAGAGAGGCATGTACTGCCAGCCATCGGCACGCATCGCCGCAGTTGACTCGCGCCCGATTCTCGCGCCCGTCTCCCGCGACGAGAGGAAGTTGGCGACGACACCCTGGTCGATCAGGACCGCCCTTCGGGCCGAAACCCCCTCATCGTCGAAGCCGAAACTGCCGCGATTCCCAGGGCGAGTCGGATCGGCAACTATGGTGACCGCGGGAGATCCATAGCGCAGGAGGCCGACGTCTCCGGCGCCGATGAAAGAGGTGCCAGCAAAACCAGCCTCATCGCCGAGGATGCGGTCCAGCTCCAGGGCGTGCCCGCAGGATTCGTGGATCTGCAACGCGGTCATGGCCGGGCCGATGATCACGTCTGCAACCCCGCCGGGGCAGGGCGGGGCGGTCAGGAGGGCGCAAGCCTCCTCGACAACCCGGGGAGCCTGCTCGGCCAGCTTCAGTGACTCCACGTACTCCCAGCCGGCCGCTCCCGTGTTGCCGTGGAATGAGTTGGGATAGGACCGCCGCTGCAGTTCACCGTCCTTGGCGGCCCACACCTGATAGGCTCCGCCGCACTCCACCAGATGCTGGACTTGCCAGGAGCCCTCGGAACTGAGGAAGTAGCGGCGCTGACGCTTGGCGTTGACCCCCGCCATGGCATCCACGATTTCACGCCGGGCCCGCGCCGCGGCCAGCAACTGGGCCAGAATCGCTTCCTTTCGCGACAGGGGAACCGAGAACGGGTCTTCCCCGACCGCGGTCCGATACTCGCCCAGTTCGGCGGGCCGGGGCGACCAGGCCGCCGCGACCCCGGCAGGAGAGCTGCCTGCCATCCGGATGGCGGCCTCGGCGGCGTCCAGATGGAAAGGGTGGTCGCCGTGAGCTCTGGCTCCGAATCCCCAGCGCCCCTGGAGCAGTACCCTGACCCCGATGCCCAGGCTGTGCTCACGACGGCAATCGGGGTCGCCCGTCAGCGTCGCGTAGAACCGCTCTTCCTCGACCTCGACCACCCGAGCATCGGCGTACTCGGCCCCGCGCACCTGGGCCAGCTCGACCGCCTCCTCAGCCATACCGCGAACCAAAGGCTCGTCGCCGGACCAGCCCCAGCTGGGCTCATGGGCTGGCTGAGCCTGCCTCATCCCGCCTTCCACCTACTGGCTCCTCCCATTCCCAGCCTCGCCGGGCACAGCCTAGTCATTTCAAACAACTCCCAGCCGCCCGACAGGGGCGCCGGCCCGTCGCCGGGCCGACGCCCCATCCAGAAACGTCTCCTACTTCACGTAGTACCAGTCCTGGGGAAAGATCGCCAGGAGAGGATTGGCCGGTAGCACTCCGTGCAGCGAGTTCTTGACCTCGAGAAGCTCGAAGTCGGCGTTGGGAACCCACAACTCCGGGATTTGCTGGGTGACGTAGGTCTCCCATGGAAGCAGTTTCCCAATCGGCCCTTCCGCAGCATTGTCCAGGTTGACTTCCTTCTGGTCACAGTAGCTGCCCGCATTGAGGGCCCCGCCACATTCGAAATAGCCGCCTCCAGCGGGGTAGTAGGGGAGAGTGTAGATGGCTCCACCCCAGTCAATCATCTGCCACGAACAGACGGCCTGAGTGGCCGTGCAAGGGACCGCGAGCTGATACGGGAATATGTTGGTTGCCAGGTTGATTTCCATGCCAACCTTGCTGGCATCTGACTTGTACTCTGCAACCTCAGTCGTCTCGAACTGGGTGTAGTTCTGGTAGACCAACTTGAAGGCGAGCGGAGTTCCCCGAGCGATCCCTGCACCGCACTGGTTGGCACCCGTGCCTGGGTTCTGGCAGGTGTCGACTCCTTCCGGTACGATCGACCAGCCGTGATCCTTGAGCAAGGTCTTCGCCGCCGACAGGCTGAACGAATATGGGTACTTGCTGGCGCTCTCGATCGGAGCGGTCAGCGCCGCTGGTCCGTTGACCACTGGACCATAGTCAGGCTGGCCATACCCAGCCAGCGCAGTCTTGATCCAAAGAGGCTGATCAACGGCGCGCTCCAATGCCTGGCGGATGTAGAGCTGCTTGAAGAGCGGACCCACGGTGGGGTTGTTGAAGTTCATGAAGAAGGAGTTGAACCCGTACGTGGTCCACTGGCCGAAGGTGTATCCCTTCAGCGATGACCGCAGAGCGATGTCCGCTGCTGGAATATTCCCAACGGTCACGGTTCCTGCCCGCAAGGAGTCGACCTCCGAGACCTCGCTGTCGAAGGGAAGGAAGATGAGCTTGGACAGATAGGGCTTGTCAGGCCCGCTGTACTTCGTGTTGGGCACCATCACGTACCTGCCACTGACTGAGAAGCTCTGCAGGCTCCATGCTCCGTCCACCACCTTCCAGAGCGGGTTGGTGGCATAGGTCGACTGGTCCTTGTTCTGCCCGTAGAGGTAGTTGTAGACCGCGACCGCCCCCGCCGGAGTCTCGTCGTAGTTCCCGACCGGACCCGACGTGCTCTCCTTGTCCCAGGCGTGCTGCGGGATTGGCATAATCTGGGAGAGCTCGTTGTCGGTGAAGAAGGCCGGTGAATACGAGCTGTTCAGGTAGAAGGTGAGCTGGTACGGGTTGTTGGTCACGATCTTGGTGACGTTGTCGGGGAACCTGCCCGGCAGGTAGACGGCCCAGTTGTCCTTGTTGGCCTCAAGCAGGTTCATCCAGAAGGTGATGTCGCGGGCGGTCACGGGGGTACCGTCGGACCACATGTAGTGCTTGAGCTTGATGACCACCTGGGTGTCGTTGTCTTGATAGATCGGCGGATACGCCAGGCTGATCCGGTAATTGATCGCCGCGGATGATCCGCTCCCAAACTGGTAGAGGGGCGGTATCATCAGGTACTCGAACTGGCTCTGGTACTGCACCGTGAAGTCCTGGGCGGTGTAGAGGGGGAAGATGACGGGCGGAGGTATACTAACGCTCTCCGCGAAGGTGGCCGTTCCACCGTGCTCCGGTGTTGCCCCCGCGCCACTGGCCGTGGTGGTGCCCAGGTAGCCGAAGAGCATGGCCACCGACGCCAGCGCGACGACCACGCGGCGCCATCGAGGTCGACTGCTCGCCAGGGCAGTCTTTCCGTCTAACCATAGATTGTTCATTGTTCGGTGACTCCCTCCCAGGTCGCGCGGTGCGGGAATTCAAAGCCAGCCGCACGCACTGGCGTAGACGCGGGGGATCGGTGGAGGGAAATGGCCTCCGGCGCGGAGGTGCCCTCATCATCGGCGAAGGCACTGACCAAGCGGCGGAATGCCCCCTCAAGGTGAGCGGCGATCATCGCCTGAGCCGCCTGGCCGTCCCTGGCGGCGATGATATCGGCCAACGCAGAATGCTCCGTTGCGAAGATGTCGCTGTAGTCAGAGTCAGCGATGCTGCGAGCCAGCAGGAAGCGGGATACGTGCGGGCGCAGCATAGTCCAAGTGGCGTAGAGCCGATCGTGGTGAGCGGCTCGGTAGAGCAGGCTGTGAAAGGCGATGTCGAACCCCACGAACTCCCGCTGGCTGGGCTCAGGCGGGTGGTCAGGAAGTGGTGAGGCTGCCTGGTGAAGCGCTGCCAAGTCGGCCGGCGTCGCCCTTTCCGTGGCCAGCCGGACAGCCAGGGTCTCCAGGCTCAGGCGCAGGCTGAAGAGGTCTTCGACATCATGACGAGACATGCCCACGACCACGGCACCGTGGTGGAGCCGCAGTGTCACCAACCCCTCGCGATGAAGTTGAGCAAGTGCGTCGCGAACCGGACCGCGGCTGACCTCCAGGGACTGCGCGAGATCCACCTCACGTAGGTGTCGTCCCGGGCGGAAGAGACCGGTCAGGATCCCTTCACGGAGTCGGTCGGCCACCTCTTCAGACAGGCTGCGCTGCCGCACGGCTCCTAAGGGAAGCTCCGGAGCCGCCTCCGGCTCCAGATCCGCTCCCTCGATCTCCAGGTCGGCCGGAGGAGGCGACGCGCCCTTGATCGGTGGCGGGCGGTCAGACATCGGTGGTCGATCCGCCAGCATGGCGGACCTTTACCCAAGCATGGGAGCGGTGTGAGGCCTCAACCGCGTTGATCACCTCCTGAACCTTGGCCCCCGCCTCGAAATCTCCTTGGTTGGTGGGCGCCACACCAGCGATCTCCTCCACGAAGCTCTTGATCAGGTTGCCGTAGCAGGTTTCTTCCCAGCCATGTCCCGGCTGGTACCCCGGCGGGAAGTGTCGGGCGGGGACCTCGAGCCGGCGGAACTCCACCTCTTCCGCGGTGGCGCCCCAGATCCGCTGCCATTCGCCCCCCTCGTCGACGATCCGGCAAATGAGGGCTCCCCGATCCCCGTACAGGCGCGCCTCCACACCGGGGTAATTGCCCACGGTCACATAGCTGCTCTGGATGGTCATCAGCGGCCCACTCCCCAGCTTGCCGATGAAGACGTCTCCGTCATCGATGTTGATGAGCTCGCGGTGGTGATCCAGATTCGTGCGCCGCCGCTCCGGGACAAAGTTCCGGAGCACGCCCACCACCTCGGTCGGGTCGCCGCCAGTCAGCATCAGGCCAATATCAATGATCGGGGCTCCGTACCCCTCCAGGGAGGAGACGGTGATGTCCTCTTCCGCTCGAGACCAGCCGCCCACCGGATCGTCGGCCGCTGGAGCCGAGAGCACGCGCTTGTCGGCCGGATTGTCCGGGTCCAGCCACTGGCTGTTCTGCTCGTACCCGTTGAACACGAAGGGCTTGCCGCAGAACCCCTCGGCGACTAGTTCCGCCATGTACCGGATCGCCGGAGCGTACCGAAAGGTGAGACCGACCTTGGTCTTCAGCCCTTGGGACTTGGCCAGGGCAGCAGCGCGCCACACCTCGTCAGCACGATGAGCGACGGGCTTTTCGGTGAGGCAATGCTTGCCTGCTTCTAGGGCGGCGAACACAATCGTGTCGTGCTCGTCCCGCGTGCAGACGTCGACGACGTCCACGTCCTGGCGGGCGACCACCTCCCGGTAGTCGGTGGCCACCTCGGCGCCGCCGAATTCTCTAGCCCTCTCTTCAGCCAGATCCCGGTCGAGATCACAGATCACGGCCAGATCCACTCCAGGACATCGCTGCCAGCCAGGAAGGTGCGCGTGCTGCGCCCATCGGCCAGCCCCGATCACCGCCACGCGTAGATCACGTTCCAAGGCTCTTCCCCCATTGTCGGCGCTTCCGATTGCGCGACCCGCCCGCAGCCGCATCCGTCGGCTGGCTGTCAGCCCCGGCTCCTAAGAGCCGCTGCCAGCCCTGCTCCAGCATCGTGGTGATCGGGGCAAGAAGCGGATCTGGCTGTCGCTTGGGTCGACCTGACGGGGGGCCACAGCGCCGGGACTGCCGGCCGCCCTTCGCTCGTGAGCTCCACTCTGAAGCGGTCAGGACTGGGGGAGGTCCCCAGACCTGATGCACTGACGGAGGCTGGCTCACGTCGACTCGAACCCGCTGGCAAGGTGCTGAGAGGCGATCCACCCTGTCGATAGCCGCACTGAGGCATGCGCGAGCGACAGGGAACTGCCGGGTCCGCAGGGTTCGGACGCGATCTGCCCCGGCTCCGGCCCAGTTCCTGTCTGCGCTCACAGCGCGCGTCCGGTGCCGGCCATGAGGAGCCTGGCCAGGTTGGCGGCCGGATCGTGGGCGGGCACGATGGCGCCGTCGCGAGCAGAGGCGAGAATGGTGATGCTGGGCCCATGGCCCGGCAACCGGCTGGCACCGTGAACAATCACACCGACCAGCAGCGACCCCCTTCGGTAGCCCGTGGCGTAGCGGCCGTCCCAGTCGCGGACGGCCACGATGTCGCCGATGCGCAGGTCATCAGCGCCCACGTCCCTGGCCGTCTGTCGGTCGGGAAGCTGCAACGCCAGCGAGGTGGCAGCACTGACCCGCCCGCTCCCGATCCCCACCAGTTGGGGGGGAAGAGTTACCACCACGGGAACCTCGAGCCGGCCCCCGACCATGGCCACCGCCCATCGCTCCCAGAGCTGCGGGCCGAGACTGTGGAAGGTCACGCTGGGAAGCTCCGGAATCTGCAGTCCCACCCCGACGGAGGCGATTGCGACCTTGTCTCCAGGCACCAACAGTTCTATGACTGGCTGGGGGAAGTCCACCAGAACATGCTGGAAGGTGTCGAACTGCTCGTGCTTACCGGTCACGACCCCGACGGCGCCGGCTGCCGGGCCACTGCGGACCACCGCCCGATTCCCGACGCAAGCAAACACGCTCAGCCCGACATTGGCGGCCGGATCTGGATTCTCGAGGC
Source organism: Candidatus Dormiibacterota bacterium (assembly GCA_003164475.1). The sequence continues at coordinate 12,946 of PLTL01000046.1, forward strand.
TAACTCCCGGTTGCGCTTGGTCGGCGGCCCATCCGAAGACGGGCATGCCTACCGTCACGTTGTAGTGAATGCCCCCACATCCCACCGGTACGAAGGGCAGCCCGTCGCGGGTCACCGTGTACACAGAACCGCTCAGCTCGGGACTGGTCACCTCGCCGAGCAGCTGGCTCTCCACCAGGGTTGCGGTGTTGGTCTGTGGCTTCACAGGGGAAGCCCCAATAGCTTGGTCAGGTTCGGAGCTTCGCCCACCTCCAGGTCAAGACAACGTTCTGGACCAGTCAGGATGGTCACTACTCCGACGCCGTGCCCGGGGGTGGGGCCTAGAGCGTGGACCACCACCCCAATCGAGGTCCACCCCGGACGAAACGAGCGTCCAAAGCGATGGTCCTGCGCGGTCATGGCAACCAGGTCGCCCAGTCTCAGATCCTCCAACCCGAGGTCACGCACCACCTCCGGCTGGTGCAGCATGACGTCGCAGTTGGCCCATTCTGAACTCATTCCGATCCCCGCCCCCATGACTTCGGGGGGCAAGACAAACCTGACCGGCACGTGCAGCCGGGCATCCCGGGTGAACTCCAGGGCCATCGGCTCAAGTAGCTCCGGCCCCAGGTTGCGGGCCACGATCTCTGGGGCACTCGTCAGTTCCAACCCCTGGCCCCAGGCGCTCACCAGCAACCGATCGCCGGGGGCCAACTGCCGTAGTACCGACTCGGCGAAGTCGATCAGCACGAAGGCGTGCTTCCCGGTCACCACCCCGGTGGCCCCGGCCGCCGGCCCTGAGACCACCTTGACCCGGTTCCCAATACAGGCCATCACCTGGAGGGCCAGGTGCCGCTGGCTGGTGACACCCTCCGCCGATACGCCCGGCTCACCGTGGTCGCAGGCCCACCCGAAGGCCGGGCTGCCGACTCGGAGATTGACGCTGACGCCGGACATGCCCGGTCGCATGACGGGGGCGTCGTCGTAGCCGACGGAGTAGCCTCCCCGGCGGGTCGGATGGCTGACCTGCCCTTGAACGCCGATCCGCACCAGCGCCTCTCGATTGGTCGCTAGCACCCGCCACCTCTCCGCAGCTCTCGAGGGGCCAAACCCACCGCCTCTGCGCCTGGGATGGTAGGCGCAACACCTCGTCGCGGGCCGCCGACTGACCGACTCAAGGCCGCCATCCGCCGGTGGGACCGGGGTCTCTCAGCTGGCTGCCCAACCTCGCGATCCTCCGCTAGCCCTCTGCGCTGCCAGAATCGGCAGCGGAGCCCAGTGGCAAGGCGACCCAGCGATGCTGCTGGTGTGAGATCTCGACGGCGTCGATCACCTCCTGCACCGCTGCTGCGGCGACGAAATCGCCGCCAGCGGCACGCTCGGGCTGGTCAATGTCGTCGATGAAGTCCCTCACCAGATTGGAGTAGAAGCTGGTCTCCCAACCCTCGCGCAACGACCCTCCGGTTGGGAAGAGCCGTTGCGGTATCTCCAGGGCCTCAAACTCGACAGCATTCTTGCGCGCTCCCCAGAGCCGTTCACAGACACCCCTCTCCTCGACCAGACGGCAGATGAGTGCGCCCTCGGTCCCGTACAAGCGAGCCTCCAGGCCCGGGTAGTTTCCGACGGTCACGTAGCTGCTCTGGATGGTTGCGAGCACCCCGTTGTCGAAGCGGCCGATGAAGGCGTCGGTGTCGTCAACGGGGAGCGGTCGCACTTCGGAGGAGCCCTTGCTGATGCGTTCCGAGATCTGGTTGGTGAGCAGCCCCACCACCTCGCGGAGTTCGCTGCCCACGAACCACAGACCCAGGTCGATGATCGGCGCCCCATAACCCTCCAGGGAGGCCGCCTTGAGTCTCCCATCGGGAAGAGTTGCCGCCTCGCCCACTCGCATCGGCGTCAGTGGGTCGAGAAACTGGGAATTCTGCTCGAAACCGTTGAATACCAGGGGACGGCCGATATATCCGTCGTCGATCAGCTCCTTCATACGCATCATGGCCGCGCTGAAGCGAAACGTGAAGCCTACCTTGGTGCGTAGGCCCCGCGTGGCTGCCAGGCTCGCGGCCCGGCGGGTCTCCATGTAGTCATGGTGGACCGGCTTTTCACAGAGCACATGCTTTCCGGCTGCGATCGCAGCCATGGCGTACTCGAAGTGGCTGGGATTCCAGGTGACGACGTCAACTATGTCGACCTCCGGGCTCGCGATCAAAGCCGCCGGGTCTTTCGCGACCGCCAAGGTCCCCAGCGATGCCGCGGTCCTGGCCGCGGCATCGGCGTCGTTGTCATAAATCCCCACGATCTCGCAGCGGCTGTCGCGCCGCCAAGCCGGGATGTGGGCGCGCTGACTCCAGCGTCCAGCCCCAATGATCGCGACCCGGATCACAGCGCCCTCCCACACTTCACGCCCGACGAGACCGCCTACTGGGGGACCGTCAGGGCGGCCCGCAAGGCCTCCCCCCGGAACTTGTCGACCGCATCCTATCAACAAGGCGCAGACGTCGTCAATTCGCTGAGGACCCCGGCGTTAGGTCGGTTCGAGGTCGGCCCCACTGGTGGCCCAGGCGTGCCGGTGCCCGGTCGTGACACGCCGCTGGAGCGCTCTCTCAGGCCGGCCCGACGTCGGGCTTTGGGCTGGGAGCGGTCCCCGTCGCCGCCGGCGGCGACATCGAGACTGAGGTGCCACCGAGGGCTGGATCCGGCGACGGGATGGCCGGCCGCCCCGGTCCCATCCGGCGCGGCCAAAGCCCCGGCGCCCTCTTCACCCAGAGTTCTGCGGCGCTGAGACGCCAAGGCCCCCACCGCGGCTGCCTCGGCGGTGGCTCGGAGCTGGCCACCGCCACGGACCCCGCTCCCGGCGCTCTGCGCGATCCCGGTGGGGATCCCCAACGGACCCGCCGATCGGTTGGCGTCGACCAGCCGATGCGCACCTTAGCCGGACCGGCACTGGCGACGCCTTCGCCCGGACCGGGAGTTCCGGCTACGCTAGGCTGGCTCTCTCCGCCTCACCGTCTGTTCACCTGCCTCGCCGCAGCGCCGGCCCGCGAACGGTCGCCGTGCCCCAGCTGGGGCACCTAACCAGTCTGGTGGAGCCCGACGTGGCGGCCGGCGGGCGGATCCGGCGCGATCCGGAAGTGGTGCCCGCGGAAGGACTCGAACCTCCGACGCGCGGTTTGGGAAACCGATTCGGCCGAGATCAGGGCAGTTCCCAGCCGAGATCGTCACCACCCGACTACGCTCCCGCCTACGCCCTACTTAGCCTGAGCTTTTCAGCAAGGAG
>PLTL01000320.1 GCA_003164475.1 Candidatus Dormiibacterota bacterium
AGGCTGAGCTTGGCCATCTCGACCGCCATCTCGTTGATATCGCCACCGTAGAGACAGTGCTCGATCACCTGGCGGCGGGCATCAACCACGACGGGATCCGAGTCGGCGTCCACCGGCACGTCGCCTTGGTTCTGCAAGCGCTCCAGCGCCCGGACATCACCTTCTGCCGCCCAGGCGTCGAGCAGCTCCCCGGCGAGGTAGCGGCAGGCGCCGACCAGGAAAGCCCCCGAGCCCATGGCAATGTCGGCCACCTTCAGTTCTAAGATCTCGGCGCTGGAGCGCAGGCGCCAGGCTGAGCGATCGCCAGTGTCGAGCGGCCCCGGTGAGTACACGAGCGGTTCGAGGGCGCCGATGACCACCCTTTCTGCCAGATCGCGCGGCGTGTAATGGGTACCGGACAGGCGGCGACGCGGGCTGACCGTGACGTAGAGGCCGCCGGACGGCACGATCACCGGCAGACCCCGCAGATCCAGCCGCAGTAGCCCGGCGATAGGGCGAACCCGCGCGACCAGCTCCTCGTCACCCGAGCACGCCACCCGCAACAGCTGCTCACGATGAAGATCGCCCTTGTCGCCCAGTAGCCTCCCGATTCGCGCCTCCGAGAGCCCTGTCAGCTCAGCCAGCGCGGGCGCGTCGGCGGTGATCGTCTCCACCTCGGACAGAGGCACCTCGGGCTCCTCGCCGGCCCTGCCCACCAGCCCGACCACGGGCTCGCTGGCTCGCTGAGCGTCGTAGCCGAGCAGACCCTCATAGACATAGCCAATCTGCTCGACATCGAGCGTCCGGAAGCTGAGGCGTCGGCGTTCGTCGCGGATCCGCACGTTCTGGAGCGCCTCCAGGGCGTGGAGCACGGTGCGGTCGTCGATGGGCAGGACCCGGGCGTCTCCAACTTCGTCTGCTGATCGCTTGCCCTCTAACCAGGGATGGCGGTCCGGGTCGAAGACGCCCCCGCCGTACGCCGGGATGCGCAGTCGGTCGTGAGCAATCCCACGATGGATCCCCCGGAAGAGCGAGAGCAGCCGCTGCCAGGCGGCCGTCCGATGTTCCAGGGCGTCCTCGCCATTGAGGTTGGCTTCGACGCGGAGCGCGTCGACGAGGTGCCCTGCCGAGTACGAGGTGAGGTAGAGCTCGTCATCGGCGGGTAGCAAGAGCCGCTCTTCGGCGAAGAGGAGAAAGAGTAGCCGCATCATCACCGTGACCGCGCCGTGGTAGACCTCGTCGGGGTTGATGTCTGCGAGTAGCCCTTCGGAGGGTCCGCCGTGGCGCCCGGCGCGGCCGATCGCCTCGACCAGCATCTCGACCGCCTGCCGGACCTGGCGACCGAGGCCTTCGGTGATCTCTTCCTGCTGCTCGAGCCCAGCACTGAGCAGCGCCGGCAGGGTCTCAACATCCGGCACACCGAGGAAACGGCGACGTTCGAGGAGGCAGCGGAAGGCGGCCAAGGTCTCCCGCTCTTCTAGCCAGAGTGCTGCATCCCACANNCTCCTTCGGGTGGCGCCCAGACCAGAGCCCACCAGCGGCCGTCGGTGACTAGACCAAGGGGAATCTGGTGCCTGCGGAGCAGAAGTGCCAGGCGATCGGCCGGCGAGGCTGCCCAGCCTCCGGTCATCCTGGCCGCCGGTGGCGTCCCTGGCGATAGCACAGTGCCAAGGAGGCGGACGGTACCGTCCGGACCCCTAAAGGCGAGGTCGGCTCGGACCAGGGTGCCGTGCTCAGGCACGGCAACTTCGAGGGTTTCCGGAACGGCGGGCCCTTCGAGCAGGCACTCACGCCACTCGAGCATCTGGCTCAGGACAAAGCTGATCCAGCGACGGTGACCACCGACCGGGTCTTCGCGCCAGGCGTCGAACGCGGGCCGCACCTCGTCCATCAGCTCGCGCGGGACCGGGTCGAGCCCGGCTGGCCAGGTGCGGCTGAGGACGGGCACAGTCAGGAATGGCCCCGACCGCTCCAGGAGACTGAGCCAATCGTCATGGTGGCGGCGGATCGTACGCTGAGCGATCATCATCGGCTCCGACGTGGCACCACGAAGAGGATGGCGGCTGGGAAAGTAAGAGCGCGCACCTCGGAGTAGCGATGGTCGATCTGTTGAGCCTCCGCTTCGCGTTGGGCATCGAGACCGGCGAGAGTGGTACGCCAGGCGTCCACATCGCGGTGTAGCTGAGAGCGCTCCTCGAGGTCGTCGAGCCGCAGCTCTAGCTGCTCAGCCTCGGAACTGCCCAGGGCGCGCTCCAACGTCCGCCGGAACTGGTCGAGAGCCTGGTCGAGCCGCTTGACCTCGTCCGCTTTGAGGGCGTCCAGGCGTGTTCTCACCGACTGCTCACGCTCCCGCGCTCGATTCGCCATTGCGGTGGCCAGCGCAGCCCAGCCCCGCTGCCATTGCATCGCCAGCCCTTGCTGTTCTAAGGGGGACGCCGACTCGGGGTTCTCGATCGCAAGAACTCGATCAACCAACTCGCCGAGCTTGGTGACACCCAGGGCCAGGAAGCGCCCATCCCGAAGCCAGCCCCCCGCCGGGAACACCTCCTCATGCAGGCGCACGCCATCGGCTCCGACCAGCACCAGTCGCGTGAAGGTCACGAGCAGCGTCGCTTCCAACTCCGGATCGTCGCTGAGGCAGGCCGCCACTCGATTCAAGCCGCCGTGTTCCGTGCCCCAAACCGCGGCGCGCAACAGACGCGTCGACATGGTCAGCAGAGGGTGTCCGAGGTGGGCAAGCACCACGTCGTGGCGCTCGCTCGCTCGCGCCGGGTCAAATGTGATCGGGCGCGGCTCACCGCTCAGCGGGTCCTCAATGCCGGCCAGCGCTCGGGCCCACGTGCCAGAGAGGGCTGGGAGCCAGAAAAGGCCCTTTTCGCCACTGCTCGCCGAGACTGGGCGAAGGGCCGGCTGGCGCGCCATAACAAGCGCAGTCTGTACGGCTCGCTCCAGATTGGCGGGGTGCACGCGAAGCTCGTCGATGCTGCGCTGAAGCCGCTTACCGACCTCGACCTGTTCCCGTAGGTCCCTCTCAGCCTTCAGTGCCTGGGCAGAGGCACTGCCAGTGACCGTGAGCGGGTCCACAGTCCCGCCGCCCCCGACCATGTGGTTCTGGATTGCCTTCTCGAGCACGCTGTTGATTTCCCCCAGATCTTCGGCCTGGGCGGCCACCTTGCGGGCTACGCGAGCGAGAAACTCGAGATCGCGCTCATATGATCCTTGAGGCGACGACTCCCAACCCGCACCCACGAAGTGGAAGGCTTGTGGCGCGAACCGCTGACCGTGGCGGTCGATGCGGCCGATCCTCTGCTCGAGGCGGTTGGGGTTGAAGGGGATGTCGTAGTTGACAACTCGATGGCAATAGAGCTGAAGGTCGATGCCTTCGCCAGCAGCATCCGTGGCGAGCAGGATTCGCACTGGCGCGCGGTCAGGGGCGGCCTGAAAGGCGTTCTTGATCCGCTCACGCTCATCCTCGTCCTGGCCGCCATAGAGCAGCTGAAGGCTCTCCCCGCCGAGACCACGCGAGTCGAGAAGGTCGGCGAGCCAGCGCTGCGTGTCTCGGTACTCCGTGAAAACGACGATCCTCTCGTCGTTCCACGTACCACCCGGCTTGCACGTCGCCTCCAGCAACTCAATCAGGCGGCGGGCCTTGGCATCAGGGCGGTCACCGTGCTTCCGTGCCCAGGCGACTAGCTCCGTGAGGAGCGTGTTCTCCACGTTTGTCAATACCGCCTGGAACTCGGTTGCCCTCGTCAGTTGGTCGTGCTCGGCCTCCGTCTTCGCCTCATCATCGGCCTCCTCCTGCCCAGCCAGTTCGAGCTGTTGGAGCCAGGCGGGCGCCGTGCTTGGTCTCAGCACCGACCGGTCGTGCGCCTCACTCTTCCGGCGCAAGGTCTCTGCGTAATGCAGGATCGTCTTGGCAAAGGCGATCGGGGACGAGAAGAGCCGCTTCTTGAGGAGGAGCGTCGCGATGTCCACCGCGGAGCGCTCTGGCCCACCTGCCTCGGCTCTCTTACGCCGCGAATCGGCGAAAGCTTGAAGCAACCGGTGGGCTTCGCCATCAGCTTCGGAGTACGTCACCTCAAGGGCCCAGACCTCGCGCTTCGGAAAGCGGGGAGAGCCATCAGGGTTTCGAATCGTGTCCTTCATGCGCCGGATCACAACCTGGCGCTTGGCGCTATCGTCCGGCTCCACTCCACGAGCAAAGCGGAGCGGATCGAGCATCGCCAGTAGCGCTGTCCAGGACTCGCGGTACCCGTTGTGCGGCGTCGCTGACAGGAAGAGCCGATGCTCAAAGTGCTGCGCCAGTCGGCGCATCGCCCGGGTTTGCTGGCTATCCACCGCGTAGTACGCCTTCGGTGCCTTGGGAGCGACGTGGTGGGCCTCGTCGACAATCAGCAGATCGAACACCCTCGGGTAGGTCGGGGTGGCCGGCAGCACCTCGCTGAGGATTCGCTCAGCCCGGGGGCCCGGGAGCCACTGAAGGCTCACGATCGTTAGCGGGTGCACCCGGAACGGGTTGGCGTTGATACCGTGAGTGCGCCGCAGTCGTTTGAGGCATTCGCTGTCGACGATCGTGAAGTCCAGGCCGAACTTCTCGGCCATCTCCGCCTTCCACTTGAGGGTCAGCGTTGCCGGGCAGACCACCATGACCCGCCGGACTCGGTGCCGCAAAAGGAGCTCCTGGGCAACGAGGCCTGCCTCGATCGTCTTGCCGAGGCCAACGTCGTCGGCGATCAGAAGGTTGACGCGAGGTTGGCCGAGGGCTCTCACGAGCGGCTCCAGCTGGTACTCCTCGATCGTGATCCCCGACCGGAAGGGGGCCTGGAGGGTGTCCCTTTCGGCCGAGGTGACGGCGCCCCAGCCCACCGCGTCAAGGAAGGCGCCAAGAGTGTTGGGGTGGTCGAATCCGTCGGGCGTGACTTCGGGCAGGGTTTCCTGGTCGCGAATGCGCCGGCCGACCTCGGCCTCCCAGATGACCTGTAGCTCCTCCGACAAGGCGTCGTCCTCGACGCTACTGAGGGAAAGAAGGTGCTGCCTGACCATCTCCCCGGCTAGGACATCGGGTGGGAGGGAACTGGGTATGGAGTCGGTGACGACCCACGGGCGGCCACGCACCTCGACGAGCTGCCGGATCTCAGGAACGGCGCCGGTCGTCTGAGCCAGCTCAGGTGCGAGTGAGGGTTGCGGCGCGTTAGGCACGCTTCAGCTCTGGGCCACTTTCGTCCGGCGCCTGAGCAGGTCGCGCACGGACTCCAGCCTGGTCACCCGGCCACCCCTCTGGAGGTCGACATGTCTACGTCAGGGCAGCTCACGGCCGGATGATACCCGGGTATCGAAGGGTCCGCCCGGCCCTCCCGCGCAATCGGCAACGCACAGGCGAGGCGCCGAACCGGTGCCGAGCGGCGGCGG
>PLTL01000180.1 GCA_003164475.1 Candidatus Dormiibacterota bacterium
GACCGCGTATGCGGCTTCGAGCGCCCCGTCTCCGCTCGTCCGCGCGATGAGCAGCACGACTCCGGCGACGACGAAGACAAGCTGGGTCGCCACGCCGACCGTCGTGTCGACGACCATGGCGGCCGCCGCTTCGGAGCCAGGCACTCCCCGCTGGCGAACGAGCCTCGCGCCGACGAAATCGCCGCCGACGCCAGCGACGGGCAGAAGCGAATTGATCGATTCACGAATCCAGCGGACCCAAAGGACAGTCGGAACGCGGGGTCGGCACGCGGCGGGCATCAACGCGCGCCAGGAGAACGCGCTGAACGAGAGCGGAACAACATGAAACAGGGTTATCGGCGCGAGGCTCCATCCGAGGATGAGCATGACCCGGCCGACGTCTCCGACCCCGCTTTCGGCGATAAAAAAAACAAAAAGCAAGAACCCGAGAAAGCCGGCGATTATGATCGAGATGCGAATGACAGCGCTCCCCGTCGGCGCCCAGTTCGGGTCGGAGGTCAGAAAGGCAATAAGAGCATGACGCCTCAGCGTCCATCGCAAATCCGTCGAACGGGATCGATTTTCGGGCGTCCAAGCCGTCATGCTTGACGCGCCGATCCTTATTCTGCTTGCGGCTCCGCCGCTCTCGCCCGACGGGAGCCGATCCGAGGCCGCTCCCGCAGGCGGCCTGGAGATCCTTGGACTTAGTCTCGTGAAACGCGCGGCGCTCGCCGCCCGGCGCGCCGGCTTTGGCGAGGTTCTGCTCGTCGGAGAACAGACGCCCGCGATTCCAGAGGCGATCTCCGTCTCCGGCTGGGCCGATCTCGCCGCTCGCCTGCCGCTAGGGCAGACCGCGCCGCTGGCGATTGCGCCTGCGGCAGTCCTCGCGGAAAAGGACTGGCTCGAGAAGCTTGTCGAAAATGATGCGGCGCCGCCGGCTGCATGGGCAGCCGCCGGCGACCGGATCGTCATGCTGGCGGCGGCCAAAGCGCCTCATGCGCTGCGCGCGTTCGACGAATGGGGCGCGACCGACCTCCGCGCGGTCGAGGCCGCGTTAGGGCGGCTTTTCGGACCGGCAGAGCGACTGTCGGCCGAGGTCGATCCGCTGGTGATCGAAGGACCTGGAGATCGGCCAGAGGCCGAGCGTCGCCTCTTGAGGAAGCTGGTCAAGGACACAGACGGCTTCATGGCGCGCCACGTCGAGCGACCGATTTCGCTCCAGATTTCCCGAGTTCTCGCGCCCACCGCGATCACCCCCAATCAGATGAGCGTCATCTCTATCTTGGTGGGCTTATTCGCAGGGCCTTTCTTCTTGTCCTCGCGACCTTCTCTGCAAACAGCGGGAGCCCTGCTGTTTCTCGCCCATTCGATCCTCGACGGATGCGATGGCGAACTCGCCAGGCTGAAGTTTCAGCAGTCCCGGTTGGGCGGCGTTCTCGATTTTTGGGGCGACAATCTCGTCCATGTCGTCATCTTCGCCTGCATGGCGGTCGGGTGGAGTCGGGCCGCCAGCGCTCCCTGGCCGCTCCTTCTCGGCGCCGGCGCGGTTATCGGCACGCTGGGTTCGGCGGGTGTTGTCTACTGGCGGCTCATGCGCGAAAAGGACGGGGACGGGTCGTTGTTCACGTCGGTGTCGGCCGAGCCGGAGCGACCGCTCGCGCGCGTGCTTGACGCCGCCTCGCGGCGCGACTTCATCTATCTCGTGGCGCTTCTGGCGCTCGCCGGCAAATCAAACTGGTTTGTGTCGCTCGCCGGGATCGGCGCGCCCATTTACTGTCTGCTCGTCGTCTTTCTGGCCGCGCGCGAGCGGCGCTCAGGCGATGAAGGAAAGCCGCGCGCCGCCCGCGGCGCTTGAGCGCTGGGCGGCGTCCATCAGCCGGGCGCAAAGCACGGCCTGCTCGAGGTTGTCGTGTCTCCCGCCAGCAACGGCGCCGAGAAAGTCTTCGACGACGCCGTCGAACCAGTCGGGGTGATGGGAGCCTTCGGAAAGCGAGGGCGGACAGGAAAAGCGACGATCTTCCGAGCGCGAGGCGAGAATGACCGTGTCGCCTTCGAGCGAGATGCGGCCGCGCTCTCCTTCGATCTCGATTTCGTTGCGGCGCTCGTCGGCGGCCCAGGTGAGAAAGATCCGGCTTGCGCCCCCGTCGGCCTCGAGATCGACCGTCGCCGTATCCTCGAGCGACCATTCATGGTGGCGGCGGGTCTCCAGGCGCGCCGAGACGGCATGCGGAGCGCCTGCCCATTGCGTCACGCAATAGACTGCATGCCAGCCGTGGTCGAACAGAATGCCCCCGCCGGCGAGTCGAGGATCGACTCGCCAATTCGCGACGCCGGCCGGGCCCGCCGCGACCGCAGGCTGAGACCGGAGCGTTCGCCAATGCACGCTGTGGACGGCGCCGATCGCCCCGGCCGCCGTCAGCGCGGAAATCTGCAGGCAAACCGGCGCCTTGAGCCAGTTGTGAACCGTTTGGACAATCCGCCCGGAGCACGCGGCGGCGGCCGCGACGGCCTCAGCGTCCGCGACGCGCGTGACGAGCGGCTTTTCGCTCAAAACGTGAAGACGCGCGTCGAGCGCCTGAAGGATGAGTTGCGCGTGCGCGCCTGGGGGCGCGCAGATGTCGACAAAATCGAGCCTCTCGCCGGACAGAAGACTGGCAGGCGTGTCGTGCCAGCGCCCGCCAGGGAACGCGGCGAGAAACGCCTCTCGCCGCGATGGCGCAGCGTCCGTCGCCGCCACGATTTCGACATCCGAGCGGTGCGCGCGCCAGCCAAGCGCGTGGCCCTTCTCGGCGACGTTTCCGAATCCAACGAAGGCGCCCCGCAACATCCGCGTTCTCTCAAGCGAGTCCGAACCGCTTCGAGATAGCCGCGAAGGATTGGTCGAGAATGTCGACCCCGCGCAGCGCCTCCTCCTCCGTGACGATGAGCGGCGGATTGATGCGGATGACGTTCGAATAGGACATCGTGATGAGCCCGCGTTCGAGCGCCTCGTGGAACAGAGCGCGCGTGATCTTCTTGTCGAGCGGCTGCTTGGTCTTGCGGTCCACGACCATCTCGACGCCGATCAGGAGGCCCCGTCCCCGGACGTCGCCGATGACGCGGTGCTTCTCCTGCAGACGCTTCAGCGCATCCAGCATCACCTTGCCGACGCGCGCCGAATTCTCGACGAGCTTGTCGTCGACGATGACCTCGACGGCGGCCAACCCCGCCGCAGCCGCGAGCGGGTTGCCGCCATAGCTCGACGAGCTGCCGCTCGGCTCGCCGAACGGCGTCGCCGACATGCGCTCGAGCGACGACGCCACCGCGCTCAGCGGAAAGCCGCCGCCAATGCCTTTGCCGATCGTCATGATATCCGGCTTGAGGCCGAACTGCTCGGAGGCCCACATCGTTCCGGTGCGGCCGCATCCGACCAGAATCTCGTCGGCGATGAGCAGCGCGTCGAATTCGTCGGCGATTTGACGCACGGTGTGGATGAATTCGTCGGGCGGAATGACGTTCCCCGCCGTGCCTTGCATCGGCTCGATGATGATCGCCGCAACCTCGCCCTGCGTGTCGTTCTTGATGACGTTGCGCAGATGCTCGGCGCAGGCGAGACCGCACGAGGGATGCTGGAGATTCCACGGGCAGCGATAGCAGTTCGCGTAGGGGGAATGATGCATGCCGGGAGGAAACGGTCCTTGGTGGTTGCGGTAAGAGCCGCCAAGGAGACCGATGACGCCGGCGCTCTTGCCGTGAAAGCCGCCCCAAAAGCCGATGAACTCGAACTTCTTCGTCACCGACTTGGCCAGCCGGAAGGCCGCCTCCACCGCCTCCGCGCCGCCGGAAAAGAGCTGGAGATGGGTGAGCCCTTCCGGCAACAGCGAACTCACCAGATTGAGAAACCGCGCCCGATGTTCGGTCGCGAAGCTGCCGAAAGTCGAGCGCTCGAGCTGGTCCCTCAGGCGCTTGACGTAATGGGGGTGACAATGACCCAGGCTGCCGACCGCAATGCCGGCGATGAAGTCGAGATACTCGGCGCCGTCGACGTCGGTGATCGTGCAACCCTGCGCATGGTCGACGACGATCTGCGAAAAGAGCGCGATCGACTGAAGCCCCGGCGCCATCGCCTTCGCCTCGTGATCGAAGATCGCCTTGGATTTCGGGCCCGGCACAGTGCGACGCTCGCCGATACGCCTGATTGTCGACGCGCTGCCGAGCGATGGAAGATCGTTCACGAAATCAACTCCTTGCTGATGCGACCAGCCGGGGACGCCGCTGAAAGCGCGCGGCCAGATGGTCGGCGATCGCTTGCGCCGCCTGGTCGCGATAAAGCGCGTAGCTCGGCCACGCGTTGAGGTCGATGATCATCGCCTCGCCGTCCGGTTTGATGATCGCGTCGCCGCCGAAGATCTCGATGTCGAGCGCGGCGGCGGCGCGGAACGCCATGTCTCGCAGCTGAGCCGCGTCAATCGGGTAGCCGAGCATCCCTTTGTCGCGATGATAAAACCACTGGAACCAGCAGGCCGCGGCCGGCGCGCCGATCTGCCGGACGCCATAGAATTTGACGAGATCGCCTGGCACGTGCGCCTGCGCAACCACGAATGGAATGCCGCGTCCCGCGAAGCGGCGCAGCGCCTCGCGCCAGCCCGTTTCCGACGCCGCGTACATGACGTCGTCGCTTTGCGTCGCGTGGAAGTCGTAGCGCTTGACCCACGCGCAGTCCGCGGGGCGAGACTTGTTCGAGTCGGTCGCAACGACCTGACTCAACGGCGCGGAGACATGATTGCGCGCGAAGAGCTCGATCATGCGATGCCGGTAGGTGTTGCGAATTGCGGCGGGCGAATTGACGACGATCGCGCCCGCCTTTTCCATCGTCGCCAGGCGATCGAGGACTTCGCCGCGCTCGCACATCGCGAAAATATTGGCGAAGGGCGTTTCGACGAGCTTCCCGGCTGTGACGAGTTCGACTTCGAATCCGCGCTCGGCCAACGTAGATGCGACGCTCTTCATGATGGCCGCGTCGTCGTCGACTCGGCCAGGTGAATGCGCTTGCTCGCGATAGACGCCCCAACAGGTGCTGGTCGTGGTCATTTGTCGACGCCTTCGTGAGCGCGCCTCAGCGCGCCATGCTCCGCCGCCTCCACGTCGCATGCCCGATCGATGTCGAAGACGAGCGGCAAGGAGACTCCATAGACTGGCGCTCGCCCCGAGAGCCACTTCAGATAGTCGCGCAGTCGGCCAAACTCCGCCTGCGGCGCAAGCGGCCGAACCGCCGGCAGCCAATAGAGTCCTGCCGTCACGCAGTCGCCGCTTTCGGCGCCCAGGGCGTGAATGCGGCCTTGCCGGTCAAGCGTCGCCCACAGCGGCTTTTCGTCGTCGACGTGGGCGGTGACCCCGAGCACGACGGCGTCCTTTGCAAAGGCAGCCGCAGAGCGCACGAACAGGCGAAAGTCATCGACCGGCAGAACCGAATCGACTGTCGTGATCAGCGCTGGCCGACCCGCCAAACGGCCGGCGACGATGTCGAAGCTGGCGTAGGACGACGGCGTCGTGCGAACGATCAGATCCAGATCGAGATCGCGCGCGTTGTGGTCGAGCCATCGCAGGCAATCGTCGCTTTCCTCGTTGACGATGATCGTCACGCTGCGAGCCTCGATGGCGCGAAAGCGTTCAAGGGCGTGGTCGATGAGCGGCCGCCCGCAAACCAGCGTCATCGCCTTGCTCGAGCGATAGCCGTCGGCTCTGAGGCGCGCGCCGTGACCAGCGGCGATAACGCCACACCGCAGAGAAGAGGAATCCGAGACGGTCATTTCAACAGGTCGAGAAGCTGGGGAAGCTCGGCGATGGCGACGGCGACCGGCGCAGCACGAGGTCCAGAGCCGTCGGGCGTGATCCAGCCAAAGGACAAGCCTGCCCGGCGCGCTCCTTCGCCGTCGCGGCCAAGCGAATCGCCGACATAGAGCGTCGTATCCGGCGCAGCGTGAAGTGCGTCAAGCGCTGTGCGAAAGATTGCCGGGTCGGGCTTTTGGACGCCTACGCACTGGCTGTCGACCATCGCGCCGAACAGCCGCGCCAGGCCCGCGCTGTCGCATACCGCTTCGAGATTGCCGTAGAAGTTCGAGACGACGCCAAGCCGGTAGCGCCGGCTCAAAGCCGCGAGCGCGAGGCGATTGCGCGCCAGGATGGCGGAGGCCTGCGACAGAAATTCTCCGGCTACGCGCCGCGCGCGCTTGCTGTCGGCCGAGGCGACGGCGCCGATCGCGGAACGGCGCGCCGCAAGCTCGGCTTCGAGGTTGGCGGCGAGCGCGCTCACGGTTTCCTGAAAACCCGCCGTGGGCGCGAGCCTGCCAACGAGCGCGTCGTCGGCGGCGTAGAAAGCCGGCGCGAAAGCGCCCGCCGCCATGACCATGCCATCGCTCTCGTAAAGCGCATAGAAGCGCTCCTTCCATGCGACTCCGTCGGCGTCGAGCGTTCCGCCGAAGTCGAACAGCACCGTTTCGATCGTCTGCGGCAAGCGCGCGAAACCGGTCGGCGCGTCATTCACCTACGAGTGACCGCGGCCCGCGAAGAGCCTCACGTTGTCCGACGGAGGGGACTCCGGCAACTCGAACGGCTCGCCGTCGATGAATGCGTTGCAGGCGTCATGCGCGATGCTGTCCCGGAACTGACGCGGCGGGCTCTTCATGTAGTAGGCCGCCGGCGCCTCGAGCGGACCGACGAGTCCGCGATCCCGCGCGAGCTTCGCGCAGCGGATCGCATCGATGACGACGCCGGCGCTGTTCGAGGAATCCTCCACGGACAGCCGGAGTTCAAGTTCAATCGGCGCGTCGCCGAAGCCGCGACCCTCGATACGAATGAAACAGATCTTGTTGTCGTGCTGCCAGGCGATGTAGTCCGATGGACCGACGTGGATGTCGGCCGGGTCGAGCCGTTCGTCGAGTTGAGACTGGACGGCCTCCGTCTTGGAGATCTTTTTCGACTTGAGCCGCCTGCGCTCCAGCATGTTGAGAAAGTCGGTGTTGCCTCCGAAGTTGAGCTGGTAGGTGTGGTCCAGGTGAACCCCCCGCTCCTGGAAGAGCCGGGTCAGGACCCGATGGATGATGGTCGAGCCCACCTGGGACTTGATGTCGTCGCCGATGATCGGGAGCTGGCGCTCCTCGAAGCGCTTGCGCCAGTACTCCTCACGGGCGATGAAGACGGGTATGCAGTTGACCATGGCGCAGCCCGCCTCCAGGATCTGCTCCGTGTACCACTTGGTGGCCTCCTCCGAGCCGACCGGCAGGTAGTTGACCACGACGTCAGTCTTGGTCTCCCGGAGGATCCGCACGATGTCGGCAGTGGAGCCGGGGGCCTTCTCGATGATCTCGGAGAGGTACTTGCCCAGTCCGTCGTGGGTCATCCCCCGATGGACCGGGACTCCCATCTTGCCCACCTTGGCGAAGGTGACCGTGTTGTTGTGGCCGCGGAAGATGGCCTCACCGAGGTCGTGTCCCACCTTCTCCTTGTCGATGTCGAAGGCGGCCGAGAACTCGATGTCCCGGATGTGGTAGCCGCCCAGGTCGACGTGCATCAGACCGGGGACGAAGTCTTGGGGAGTGGCGTTGCGGTAGAACTCGACCCCTTGGATGAGGGACGAGGCACAGTTGCCGACTCCGATGATGGCGACGCGGACCTTCTTGGTCATCCAGGTATCTCCTTGGTCATCCACTTACCTCTGGGACCGACCGCTCGCCCAGGGCTGGGGAAGCGGCTGACTGGCGATCGGGGCAGACTCCTGGGCCGGCTCCGGCTCGAACCCCGGGCCGGGCTCGGCTGTCCCGTCCAAGAGCTGGAAGAAGCGGGAGAAGCTCTCCGCGATCGATTCTCGGTCCAGCCGGCAGAGCACCTCGCGGCCCTCCCGCCTGGTGGTCACGATCCGGGCTCGCCGCAGAAGACGGAGGTGCCAGGACATCCTCGGCTGGCTGATCCCCAGGAGCAGGGCCACGTCCGACACCCTCGCCTGCTTCACCTCGGCCAGCCGCTGGACGATCCGGAGCCTAGTCGGGTTGGCCAGACCCTCGAAGTAGGCGGCCAGATCGCCTTCCGGCACCACAGCCAGGGCCAGCGGCAGTACGCGACGGTAGGTGCCGGCATTGGCCGGCGGGTTGGGATTCAAATAAAGGACTCTTTCATAAAGGCGACGTTATGTATCCTACCCTGCGGCCGCCCTACCGTCAAGTGGCCAGGCTCCGCCGGCGGCCGCCCCCAGGTGTTACCGGCGCCGCGTCGACCGGTGTTCGCGGTGTCGCCGAGATGGCCGGCGGGCACGGCCGAGACGGTCCGCGCGGGTCGGCACCGGGGTGCCGCACCCAGCCGTCTGGACCCCGAGGGGAGCGGGTCCCGGAGCCTCGCCGAAGCCCCCAGTGCCATCGAGCTTCCTTCCCGACGGTCCCAGCGACCAGGAGCGGACCGCTACCGCTTTCGCCTGAACCTCTCCCCGCGGCAAGCAACCCAGCGATCGTCGCGCGTCGGGCTGCCGTGCGGGCGCCGCTACAGCTCGGCGACTCCTCCGCTTCGCTTGAGCCCGGCTGACCACCTGTCCTCGATGTGCCCGAAGCGCCAGATCAGCAGCGCGGCCGCCCAGGTGACGACGAACAGGCCCACGATCATGAATCCCGCGGTGTTGATGTCGAAGCCGGCCATGTACCTCCAGAACGGGCCCTTCAGGTGCAGCTCCATGGGCAGCAGGCCGAGCACCTCGATGGTGCCGATCAGGAAGCAGATCGCCACCGACAGCCCGGTGATGGCGAGGTTGTAGTAGACCTTGCGCACGGGGTTGAAGAACGCCCAACCGTAGGCGACGTTCATGAAGCAGCCATCGAAGGTGTCCATCAGGCACATGCCCGCCGTGAAAAGGATGGGCAGGCACATGATCGAGTACCAGGGCAGGGCCTGCGAGGCCAGCAGGGCGGTGGTGGCGAGCAGGGCGACCTCGGTGGCGGTGTCGAAGCCCATCCCGAAGACCACCCCCACCGGATACATCTGCCACGGCTTGGTGATCGCCTTCATCCAGCGGCCGAAGAATCGGAACATCAGTCCCCGGTTGTTCAGTTGCTCTTCCAACTCGGCCTCGTCGTAGTGCCCCCTGCGCATCTTCCGGAACACGGCGACGATCCCGGCCAGGATCACGATGTTGAGAATGGCGATCAGGTAGAGGAAGGAGGCCGAAATGACGGTGCCGAAGATGCCTCCGAACTGCTCCAGCCCGGATGAGTGGTGGGAGACGGCGGCATATACCGTCTTCTCTGCCAAGACAATCCCAGCTCCGATCGCCACCACGATCGTGGAGTGCCCCAGCGAGAAGAAGTAGCCCACGCTGAGGGGCCGCTGGCCCTCGGCCATGAGCTTGCGGGTGGTGTTGTCGATNNGCCGAGATGTGGTCCGCGTCGAAGGCGTGCCGCAGGCCCAGGGTGTAGGCCAGCACGCTCACCCCGATCCCCAGCCCCTTGTAGTGGTAGGGGACCACGAAGGCGATGAACACCCCGAAGCCGACTAGGTGCAGCAGGAGGATGGACCCGACCATCAGCTGGGCCCGACGCCACTGGGCTGGGGTCAGCGCCTTCCGAACACGTTCGAGTCGGCCGAGTGCTGGGGTCATTTCCGCGGTTGCCAAGTGAAGGTCCTCCACCCTCCGGCGCCTGCTCACCTGCCCTTACTGCCACTCTAGCACAACTGCACTGCACACGTTTGTATGGGTCCCAAGCTCACCCGGCGCCGTCCAACCACGAGCCGAGGTCGAAGGTTCGAGATCGGCCATCGCCGAGCGGCTCTTCACCGCGAGGTGACGGCGCCCGGGCCCAGAGGGCATCACGGCGGCTCCTCTCCCCGAACGCGGCCCGAACCGGCCGACGGCATGCTCTCGGCGAGGGGCGCCTACGGTCTGGCCGGCGACTCCCAGGCCAGCGGCCTTCCCGGTGACCCGCTGCCGGCATATGAGCCTTGGCTGGCGTTGTGGGCCGGGAGCGAGTCGATGCGGGTCCTGGACTGCCTCACCCGGGCACTGATTGCGCGCTCTGGCCCACCTGCCTCCAGCGCTGTGCGGGACCGGACAGACGCGGACGGTTGGTAGGAGCCCACTGGGGGGTGGGCCGCGCCCGAACGGCAGCCCGACCGGTGGACGGACGATGACCTGGAGCGGGCACTCAGGTGGGCCGCGATCAATCCTCTCGGGAACCTTGGGCCGGTACAGGTCCCGAACTCGGGAGCGAGCTGGCCGCCCCAGCCATTCAGGTCGCCCGCGGAAGATACCCTGTTGGCTGGCAACCTGGGCGGACGCAGCGGCTGATCATATGTGCTCCCACCTGGGCTGGCGTCAGTTGTGCCGTCCGATCGGCGGCGGGCTCCCCGGAGGATCTGGATATGGGACTGGTCGATCAGCTGCGCGACTACTGGGACGCGGACGCCACGTCCTATGACCGGGACTCCGGGCACTATCCTGCCAGCGCCCTGGAGCGCTCAGCCTGGCGGGGAAGCCTGGAGCGGCTCTTGCCGGCGGCGCCGGCGAGCGTTCTCGACGTCGGGGCCGGAACCGGCTTCCTCAGCCTGATCGCGGCGGAGCTGGGTCACCGCGTCACCGCCGTCGACCTCTCCTCAGGGATGCTGGCGGCGCTCCGAGCCAAGGCTGCCGAGGCCCACCTGGAGGTCGAGATCGTGCAGGCCGAGGCCGCATCCGTACCTCCAGGCCCGTTCGATGCAGTGATCTCCAGGCACCTGCTCTGGACGCTCCCGGAGCCGATGATGGCCCTTCGTGCCTGGCACGAGGCGGCGCCCCGAGGCCGGCTGGTGCTGGTCGAGAGCCTTTGGGGTGACTCCGGCCCCATGGGCAAGATCCGCCGCTGGGCCTACCACGGTCTGGCCCGAACCAGAAAGGCTGCACCATCGCATCACGCCCCCTATGCCCCTGAACTCACGGCGGCCCTGCCCCTGGCGCAGGGCACGAGCCCCGAGATCCTTCTCCAGTTGGTACTGGCCGCGGGCTGGCGCTCGCCTCGCATCCACCGGCTGACGGACGTGGACTGGGCGGCACGGCGTCGATTGCCCTGGCCAGAGCGGGCACTGACCGGGTCACCGCCCTTCGTCCTGATAGCCGGGACGTGAGCAGCCGGCGGGTCGGCGCCAGCCCGCCCGCCGCTCGCCTACCGGAGCACCGAGCTCGGCCCCACGAGCGCCGTCGGGCCCCTCAGTTCCCCGGTCCTGTTGAGTGCCTGGGAGGCGTCGCCCGGGAGCCGGCGGGCCTCCCCCGAAAAGAGCCGGGGCCTCCCGAGACCAGCACCAGCTTCCCAACGGCCGCGCCAGACGCGAGCCGCTGGAAGGCGGCGGGGGCCTCGGCCAGCGGATAGGTCTCATCAATCAGGGGCCGCACTCCGGCAGCCTCAACCACCCTCAGGAGGGCCGCGAACTCATCCCTGGTTCCCATGGTTGACCCGAGGATCCGCAGCTGGCGCCAGAAGACCCTGCGCAGGTCCGCCGGGGGGTCGGCACCGGCCGTGGCACCGGCCACCACCACCGCCCCACCACGACGGACGACCCTGAGGCTCATGGCCCAGGTGGGCTCGCCGACCGACTCGATGACCGCATCCACGCCCACACCGTGGGTGAGCGAGAGCACCTCGCCAGTCGCCTGCTCACCAGCTGCCACGGCGTAGTGGACTCCACGGTCAAGCGCGGCCTGGCGCTTGGCAGGATCACGGCCGCTGACGATGACCCTCAGCCCGGCAGCCAGCGCCAGCGCCTCGGCGGCAGTCGCGAGTCCACCCCCAGCTCCCTGGATGAGGACGGTGTCCCCGGGCCGGACCCCGGCCTTGGTGAAGAGCATCCGGTAGGCGGTGAGAAACGCGGTCGGGAGGCAGGCGGCCTGTTCGAAGGTGATCCCCGGCGGCAGCGGGAAGAGGTTGCTGGCGGGCACCAGACAGAACTCGGAGAAAGTCCCCTCCCAGCTCCCCTCGCCGAGGATGGCGAAGCGGCGACAGTAGGTCTCGTCGGGGCCGGCGCAGGCGTCGCACAGCCCACAGGTGATGACGGCGTGGGCCACCACCGGGGTGCCGGGCGCGAACAGCTCCTCGGTGGCGGGCCCGTAGGCGTCCACGGTGCCGGCCACGTCGCATCCCAGGGTCCAGGGAAAGGTCAGCGGCGCACCCACCCCGGCCAAGGTCCAGAGATCGTGATGATTGAGGGAGGCGGCCCGGGTCCGCAGCCGGACGGATCCCGGCCGGGGCGCGGGCAGATGCCGATCTCCGACAGCGAGGTTGGCGAGCGGCTCAGGGCCGCCGGCGGCGGTCGCGAAGACGGCCAGCACTGATTGCCTCCCTGCTTTGGGCCCGGCTGGGTATCTCGCCCCAACTCTAGTCAGCCCGGGGCGGACGGTGCTGGCGAGCTGGTCGGTTGGTTGGCCGGGACGTAGACGGCGGCGACGTGCTCGGCGCCAGTCACGATCGCGGTGACGTCGGTGGTTGTGAGCCGTCGGGTTCCGAGCCGCCAGCCCTGGAAGGGCCACTCGGTTGAGTCGATGGGGGTCTCGCTGAGCTGGACCGTGGAACCACAGCTGAGGCTCACTGTCCGAGCCGGTGACCCGAAGGTGTAGCTGGAGCCCCCGACCCGAACTGTGACCGCCCCCCAGGTGCTCCCTGCGCTGCTGGTGATCTCCACGGTGAGAGTGCAGCCTGTCCCGGCGCTGGCGCTGGGAGCGTCACTAGGGCTGGCAGTGAGGCCCTGGGCGCAGCCCTGGAGGGCCAGCGCCAGCGAGACGAGGGCGGCGCCAGCAAGCCACTTCCGTCCGGGGGAACTCAGAGCCAAGCCGACACGTCCTTGGTCGTTCGACCGCTGTCGCCGACATCCTGACAGGTCCCCGATGCCCGCGGGGGGCCGCCAGCCTGCAGGCATCGGGCTGCGGAAGGGTGATCTATTCTGGGTGGGTCATGGCCCAGGAAGCCCGGAGCCCGCGAGCTGGCGGACGTGACCGGCGGGGCTACTCGGACACGCCCTCGGTCAGCCCCATCATCATCCAGTCCCTGCGCAGCCGGGTGGACCGGGTGGCGCGACGGATGGCGATCGAGATGGCACGGACCATCCCCATCGCCGAGGGCGTCGGCGCCGGCTCCGCCTTCGGCAGCGAAGTTCTGGCAGCCTGCCGGGACGGGGTCGGCACGCTGCTTTCGCTCTGGGCGGAGTCGAGGCCCCCTTCCCAGGCGGAGCTCCAGCAGCTGTCACGGTTCGGGGGACGGATGGCCAGCACCGGAGTACCCCTGGATGCCATCCTCCGCGGTTACCGGGTGGCGGCACTGGTGATCTGGCAGCAGGTCATCGAGGCGGTGCGGATCCATCCCGAGATTGAAGCCCAGTCAGTTCTGAACGCCGTGGCCCCGCTCTTCGACTACCTGGACGCAATCAGCGTGGCCGTTAGCAACAGTTACCTGGAGACGCGCGAGAGGGTTCGCCGGGAGCAGGACCGCCAGTACGACCAGTTCTTCAACGACGTCCTGGGCGGCACTGCCGATCAGGACATGGTGGCCCGGGTCGCCGAGGGAGGCACGGTCCTGGAGTTCCCCTACC
This sequence comes from Candidatus Dormiibacterota bacterium, assembly GCA_003164475.1. Next base: position 13,546 of record PLTL01000180.1, read on the forward strand.
GGCTGGTGGTGGTGGGCGCCGATGACGCCTCCGCCGAGGCCACCATCGCGACCGCCTGGATGGTGGTGGGAGCCCATGTCGCCCTCTACCAGGCCTGCGTCGTCGCGCTGGTCCCCGCCAGCGTCCGGATCACGACCCTGCGGCGGCTGCTCCAGGTGGCGGTGGGAGCGGAGCGGCCCCCGTGGCAGATCGCTCACGGCCCGACCGCGACCCGGCTCGCGGAGGTCCCGGCAGCGGTGAGGGCAACTCGGGACGCTCTCACCGTTGGCCAGATCCTGACGCCGGAGGACCAGGTATACGACACTGCCAAGCTCCACCCCTACCTTGCGTGGGTCCACGACCTTCCCGGCCTTCGAGACTTCGTCGAGGCGGCGCTGGGACCGCTGTTGGAGCAGGAGCGCTCCCGGAGCCTGCCCCTGCGGGAGACCCTGGAGACGGTCCTCAGCCACAGCGGCCTCAGTGCCGCTTCCCGAGCGCTCGGGGTCCACCGACACACTCTCCTTTACCGGATGGAGCGGCTTGAGGACCTGGTCGGAAGATGGGATCTGGCCGAGGACCGACTCCGGCTGGAGCTGGCCCTGCGCGGGTGGCGCCTGCTGGACACGCTGCAGCCGGAGAGCCCGTCCGGACCGACGTCCCCGACGGGGAGACGGAGCCGCGGATAGGCCAAGGGCTCTCCACGGCCTGCCCTGGCGGGTGGGGAGGTTGGCAATCCCCCGGGGTGGAAGCCCAGGGGCTCACCGGCAACACGGCCGGCGATGGCTTGCCTACCCGCACGGGGAGTCGAACCCCGGTTACCACCTTGAAAGAGTGGTGTCCTAGCCGCTAGACGATGCGGGCGGAATCAGAAACGCCCCTATACTCGCAGGCGGGAGGGGTCCAAGTGGAGTGGGAAGCATCCTGAGTTGAGCACCGAAGGCGACCGGTCGCCCGCCGAGTCCGAGCGATATCCCAACCTTGGCACCAAGGGGGTGTCGGTGAGTAGCGCCGCCTCGGCCGACGTCTCCATCCGCACCTCCCGTTGGGAGGGCTGGCTGGTGGCAGTAGGGCTCCTCCTGGCCGGCTGCATATCGATGGGGATCTACCTGGTCGTCCTTCACCATTGAGTTCATCAGCGACTCACGACCTCCCGTATCCGACTGACCTGCCCGGGGACCGGCGGCTCCGGTTTGCCCCCAGCCCCACCGGTGAGCTGCACATTGGCAACGTTCGCACCGCGCTTCTGAGCTACTGCCTGGCCGGCGAGAACGGCAGGTTTCTGATCCGGATCGAGGACACCGACCGCGAGCGGTACCTCCCCGAATCGGTGCCGGGATACCTGGAAACGTTGGCCTGGCTGGGGATGCACTGGGACGAGGGTCCCGACCTGGGCGGCCCGTGCGGCCCCTACGTGGAGTCTGAGCGCCTGCCCTTCTACCGCACAGCGGCGAACCGGTTGGTGGCGAGCGGAGCTGCATACCTCTGTTTCTGTACCAAGGGACGGCTCGACGAGCTCCGGGCGGTCCAGCGGACGGCGGGGCTGCCCACCCGCTACGACGGCCTCTGCCGAAGCCTGGCCCCAGAGGAGGTTCGGAGCCGGCTCTCCGGAGCCGAGCCGTCGGTGGTCCGCCTTCGGGTCCCGCCCGGGGACAGCAGCTGGAACGACCTGGTGCTGGGACCACAGAGGTTCGACAACGGCTCGGTCGACGACCAGGTCCTGCTCAAGTNNTCGACGACCAGGTCCTGCTGAAGTCGGACGGCTTCCCCACCTACCATCTGGCCCAGGTGGTCGACGACCACCTGATGGGGATCACCCAGGTCGTGCGGGCGGTGGAGTGGCTTCCGTCGACGCCGAAGCACCTGATCACCTACGCGGCCCTGGGCTGGGATCCCCCGGAGTTCGCCCACGTGCCGTTGGTTCTGGGGCCGGACCACAGCAAGCTGTCCAAGCGTCACGGGGCCCAGACCGTTGCCGAATTCCGCCAGCTCGGCTACCTCCCGGAGGCGCTGGTGAACTTCCTCGCCTTTCTGGGCTGGTCCCCCGGCACCGAGGAGGAGATCTTCACCCTGGCGGAGCTGCGGGCGCGGATGAGCTTCGCGCGGCTCCAGTCCAGCCCGGCCATCTTCGACCAGCAGCGCCTCGACTACCTCAACGGGGTCTGGATTCGTAGGCTGCCCCTGGCTGAGCTCGCCGACCGGATCCGCGACTTCCTTCCCGCAGCCGACGACGGACAGCTGGAGCCCATCGCCGCCATGGTCCAGGAGCGGATCCGGCGCCTAGATGAGGTTCCCAAGCTGGTCGCCTTCGCCTTCTCCGAGCCCACACCAACAGCGGATGCCCTCTGTGGGCGGCTCCCACGGCCAGCGGCGCGGACCTTCCTGGAGCTCGCCCTGGGGCCGCTGGAGGGCGACCTCCGCCAGCTCTTGGACCAGCTCCGCGAGACCGCCCGAGGACTTCACCGGGAATTCGACCCCAGGGTCGAGCGGACTGAGAAGAGGTTCGTCCAGGATGCAATGCAGGTGCTCCGAGTGGCCATCACGGGGGAGACGATCTCGCCGCCGCTGACGGACTCGATCGCCCTGATCGGGGCGGGCGAGGCCAGAGCCCGGGTGAACCGAGCTCTGGAGATCCTGGCCCTCTGAGCGTGGCCTGCTCACAGCGCCTCCCGTGTCGGCTCAAGCTCTGCGATCGGTAACATCGTCCGGGCCAAGCGATCCAAGCTATCCCGGCCGCTTGGCCCTCGGGTCTGCGATGGGGCGTGGCCAAGTGGTAAGGCGCCTGACTCTGGATCAGGAGATCGGAGGTTCGAATCCTCCCGCCCCAGCCAATCTCTGCTCCCTGATCTCAGGCCCGAGATCAAGGCCGGATTGTCCATCGTCCATAACGGAGCTCCCCGACCCCGCCGAGCCGCGTCCGGCTTCCGCTCACAAGGATTCCCAGGCCCTTACCGAGAATCTGAGGTTAGTCACCCCGGCTGGTAAGACCCAAGGCAGCTTCGGCCGGGAACTGCTCGGAAAATGTATTGGCGATGTCGATCCGGCGCGCGAACCAGACACCGCCCTGTCTCTGAGCGTGATCGATGAACCGTGCCAGTGCATCCGCCCGAGCGGGATGCCCAGAGAAGCGCGGATGCAGACCGATCGACATCATGCGACTGACATCGTCGCCATCATGGAGAAGCCGATCAAGCTCCGCCTTGGCGTACTCAAAGAAGTGCTCCGGGCTGCCATATCCCTGGGCGATCACAAATCGACAGTCGTTGACCACCAAGGAGTAGGGAGTCACCAGATGGGGCTTTCCCTTGACCATGGTCCAGTAAGGCAGATCGTCGTTGTAGCAGTCGAAGTCGTAGAGAAAGCCGCCCTCCTCGACCACGAGCTCTCTGGTGTTGGTACTCATCTCCCGGCAATACCACCCCAGCGGGCGCTGACCAGTCGTCGCGGTGATCGACTTGACCGCGCGGGCGATCGCCTCCCGCTCCTCGTCACGGTTCATCTCGAAGTGATTGCTCCACCGGTAGCCGTGGCCAGCCACCTCGTCACCCCGCTCGACGAGCTTGCGGGCGACATCGGGATTCCGTTCCAGCGCTACGGCAGCTGCCACGCAGGTGACGGGGATGCCGGCGGCTGCGAAGACCCTAAACAACCGCCAGATTCCTGCTCGAGAGCCGTACTCGTAGGCCGACTCGATGGCAAGGTCTCGCTGTCCCTCGACCTTGAATGGCAGTTCGTAGAAGTCTTCGTTGACGTCATCTCCCATCGCGTAGGTCTTCTCGGAGCCCTCCTCATAGTTGNNTGAGCACCAACTGAACCGCCACTCTGGCACCGTCCTGCCAGCGGATTTTGGGTGGATGCTCACCGTAGCCGACGAGCTCACGGGGCGGACCGTCGACGGGCAAATCGTGGGTGGCGAAAAACTGCGACCTAAAGGGTCTAGGCATCAATGAGACCTCCTGACAGGCGTCACCGTTGGGTGCAAGCGCCGAAACTCCTCGGCCACGCTCCGGGGGTGAGCGTGCGCGCCCCCCATGGCCTCGCCGGGCGGCAGGAAGCACTTGGGGAACTTGGCGACTGAGGTGTAGTTGGTGTCACAGACATTGGCCAGCGGTGCCAGCACCGCTTGGGTCATCAGCTGGTAGGCATCTATTGTCTCCAAGTCATCTGCCGCTGGCCATCCTCGACCCAGCAGATGAAGTCGTTGCGGGCCAGGGGCGTAATGTCCTTCCAAGCATCGAGTGCCGNNAGCCTGTTGTCGCGGGCACACTCGGCGGCTCGACGATCGCGCGTGGTTCACGCGGAAGCTGGTGGTTCTTCTTGGCTCATCGCTTCGAGCAGCAGCTGCGCCGCCACCGTCGCTCCGTCGGTACGGATCGTGCTGGCCACGGCGGTTGCTCGGGCGCGCGTCTCGGCGGCCAGGGCCGTTATGAGCGCGGCTAACAAGGACTCGGTGGTCGGAGCTGGGCCGTCGTGTGCCGCGCCGATGC
>PLTL01000230.1 GCA_003164475.1 Candidatus Dormiibacterota bacterium
GCTGGTGCGGTAGAGGGTCTGCTTGATCGCCAGCACCCTGGGGTCCTTCGCGGCCTGCTCGATGAAGCGCTCGGTGGTGGCGGCGAAGGAGTCGTAGGGGTGCTGGACCAGCACGTCGCCCCGGCGCAGCACGGCGAAGAAGTCGGGGTCCTGATCCCGGATGGTCAGCAGCCGGGGCGGCGTGGTACCGCTGAACTGGGGATACGAGAGGTCAGGGCGCTCCAGCGCGTCGACCACGCTCAGCAGGCCGGTGAGGTCGAGCATCCCGTCGACCTCCTGGACCTCCTCCGGGATGATCCCCAACTCGGTTTCCAGCATGGGCAGGAACTCCCGGGAGAGCCCGGGGACCACCTCGACCCGGACCACGGCCCCGAAGCGTCGCTCCCGGAGCTCCTCCTCGATGGCGGAGAGGAGGTTGGGCTCGTCCTCGTCGACGTCGAAGTCGGCGTCCCGGGTCACCCTGAACAGGCCATGGGCGACTATCGCCATCCCCGGGAAGAGGTGGTCCAGACGCTCGGAGATGATCCTCTCCAACGGCACGAACGGCCCCTGCCTGCCGGCCCTGAAGAAACGGGGAGCTGAGGACGGCACCTTCACCCTGGCCACCCGGGGAGCCCGTTCCCCAGGCTCGCCCAGCATCACCGCGATCGAGAGCGAGAGGTTGCTGAGGTAGGGGAAGGGGTGAGCGGGATCGATGGCCAACGGGGTGAGAAGGGGATACAGCTGCGATTCGAAGTAGTCATCGCAGGCCTTCGCCTCACCCCGGGTGAGGGGCTCGTTGCGGAGCAGGATCCGGAGCCGTTCCTGCTCCAGACGGGGGGCAAGGTCGTCGCGCAGGCAGTGGACCTCGGCCGCCACGATCTCCTGAGTGCGCTTGGAGATGGCCTGCAGCTGCTCGGTGGCGGTCATGGCGTCGGCGTGGGCGGTCTGGACCCGTTCTGCCAGCTGGCGCTTCAGGGAGGCCACCCGGATCATGTAGAACTCGTCCAGGTTGCTGGAGGTGATGGCCAGGAAGCGCAGACGCTCCAGCAGCGGCACCCGGGGGTCCTGAGCCTCGGCCAGCACCCGGGCGTCGAAGTCCAGCCAGCTCAACTCCCGATTTATGTAGTTAGCGGGGTCCTGGATCCGGTCCCCGGGTTCGAGATGGCCGACCCCCGGGAGATCCACGATCTTGGCAGAGCGCGAAGAGCGCTTGCGGTGACTCCCGGAACTGGGCGGGCGCCGCGGTTTCACTTCGGTCACGCCGGCTAAGCTAACACTGGCTCGGGTGGTTGCGGGGAAAGTAACAGTCCCACTGCGAATCGGTCGCCCGGCTGCGATTCCCGGAATCTGCGCTAGGATCTTGGGGTGCGAGTCAACTGGTCCCGCGCTCTCCCGACTCTGACCCTGCTCGCGACCTTGGGCCTGGTCGGATGTGGAAGCACCGCGGCCGCCGCGGGCCGACCCGCTGCGGCGGCTCTGGAGGCGGCCAACACCAAGGCGCTGAGCGGTTCCTTCGAGGTGGCCTTCAGCGCCCAGCTCCATGTCGACCTGAGCCAGGTCGCCGGCCTCACCGGGGTCACTCCGGGTGAGCTGACTCAGGCCCAGTCGGAGATCAACGCCGCCCGCCTCACCGGGACCGCCGAGGTTCAGAGCCAGCAGCAGATGGAGATGACCTTCAGTCTCACCCCGGTTATGGCCCAGCCTTGGCACCTGATCTTGGTGGACGGCTCCGAGTACATCTCAGAAGGTGGCAGCACCTGGTACAAGCTCAGCGGCGGAAGGTCCGGCCTGGCGGCCGGGGTCGGCGGCACCGCCGGGGCGGAGTTGAGCCACCTCAAGCAGGAGCTCAAAAGCTGGGGTCAGGAGCTCAAGAGTTCGGCCAGGGTGACCGACCTGGGCAGGACCGAGATTGGCGGCCGGCAGGTGAAGCACCTGGAGACCACCCTCTCCGGGCCGTCGATGAATCACTTCCTCAGCCAGATCCTCGCCCAGGTGGCGACCGAGCTGGGTTCCTCGGACCCCTCCCTCGCTGGTGCGCTCCCGGCCCTGGAGCAGATGTTGGACTTCACGCAGGTCCGGGGGGAGAGCTACGTGTTGACCTCGACCGGCCAGCTGGCCCGTGCCAGTGTCGAGGTGAGCCTGACCCTGGACCTCGGGGGGCTGTCGTCCTTGGCGCCGGGCGCCACCGGGTTGCCGAGCGGCTCCGCCTCCTTGGGCTTCGCCGCAACCGGGAACTTCAGCAACTACGGTCAGAGCTTCAACATCCAGGCGCCCAGCCATGTCACCGCCGGTCCCCTGCCAACTCCGAGCGGTCTGTCGGGAGCACTGAGCTAGACCTGGCCGGGAGGTTCTGGGGGCGAGGGCAGGGCGACCCGGATCCCAGCTCTGGGGTGGCACCGCGCCACCACCCGGGCCAGCTCAGCCGCCGAGCGGCCGTCGGGGAGGTAGGTGAAGAAGGCGCCGCCGCTGCCCGTCATCGCCCACCTGGTTGAGGGGGAGGCCTGGGAGAGCGTCCGCAGCCTCCGCTCCAGCTCCGGGAGTGCCCGGAGAGCCGCCGGCTGGAGCCCGCTGCCAAAGAGGGAGGGATCGAGGGGCTGGCCCTGACGCATCGCCTTGGCCAGCCTGGCCACCCGCTCCCCGCCACTGAAGTCTTCCGGCCTGGTCGCGCGGTAGGCATCGGCGGTGGCCACCGCTCCCAGGACCACGATCAGGAACGCGCCGCTGGTCAGGGTTGGCAGCGGGGAGACCTGCTCGCCGATCCCCGACAAAAGGGCCGCGCCGCCCCGCAGGCTGAATGGAACGTCGGCACCGCAGCTGAGCGCGACCTCCTCCAGCTCACCAGCGGCCCCACCCTGTCCGGCCATCCTCAGCACCGCGGCGGCGTCGGCGGAGCCTCCTCCCAGGCCGCTCTGAGTGGGAATGCGCTTGTCCAGGGCCAAGCGGGCCACCGGCGCACCCAGATGCCGCTCCCGGAGCAGCAGCGCCGCCCGCACCGCCAGGTTGTCGGCGCCGGCCGGCACCCGGTGCGCCTCCGGGCCCCAGACCTTCAGTCTGGGGATGGCCGGGAAGTCAGCCCCTGCCTCGACCGACTCGAGGGCAACCACGTCGCTCCAGTCGATGGTCTGGGAGACCGCCGCCAGCAGGTGGTATCCGTCGGGTCGGTGGCCGGTCAGCTCGAGGGCCAGGTTCAGCTTGGCCGGAGCCCGGCCTTGGCGCAACACCCCAGCCACTTTAGCGGCGGTCGCAGGGAGCTCCGAGGGCCAATTGGTATACTGCGACGCCGGCCGGGCGGGTCCGCCCGCCCCGCGGTGGCAGTTTCGCCCGCGCCCGCAGGTGCTTTGGAGAGAGTTGGCAAACACCAGTTCAGCCAGGAAGCGGATCCGGTCGGCGGCGCGCAAGCATGAGCAGAACCGCCGGGTCCGCTCCGCGGTGCGTACCGCCGTCGTCAGGGCCCGCCGCGAGGTTGAGTTCGGCGAGGAGGCAGGGGCCGAAGGGCTGGTGAGGCTTGCCGCGTCGGCCCTGGACAAGGCGGCCCAGCACGGGGTCATCCACCCCCGCAATGCGGCCCGGCGCAAGTCCCGGCTGATGCGGGCGGCGGCCAAGGTCGGCGCTGAGGCGGCGGAGGAGGAGAAGCCGGGCAGGTCGCCCAAGCGGGCCTCGGCTCAAGGCACCAAGCCCAAGGCTGGCGGAGCCAAGCGAGCCGTCCTGGCGCCGAAGGCGGGCCGGTCGGCGACCAAGACGGAGCGGACCGCCGCGTCCCGGCGCAAGTCCGCGGGGACCTCAGGAAAGGAGCCCAAGGGCAGCTGAGCTGTCGGCCCGGTCCTGGTTCAGCCCTGGGCCGGTCCCTTGATCTCCGCGGCCATCCCGGCCAGCAGCAGCTCGAGTCCATCCTGGGGGTCGGTTGCACCGGTCCGGGTCAGCCAGTCCAGCTCAGCCAGCTGAACCAGCCAGCGCCGCAGCCGGGGCTCGCCTGAACGCTCCAGGTGGGAGCGCAGCCTCTGCTCGCGCCAGGGGGCCAGGTCCCGCCAGCGGTCTGAGTCCTGCGGATCGGCCAAGGAGATGAGGTCCCGAAACACCCGGGCCAGGGCGCCGACCACCATCGGCGGCTCGATGTCCGGTTCCCGGAACAGCGCATCCAGCCGTTCGCCAACCCGTCCCGGCGACTCGAACAGGGTGTCGGTCAGGCGGTAGAGCTCGGTGGGCGGTGATGGGGGTACCAGCAGCAGGGCATCGTGGTCGTTGACCGTTCCCTTCCCGGAGGCAAACAGCTCCAGCTTCTCCAGCTCCTGGTCCAGCTGGCCCGGACGCCGCCCGGCGACCTCCACCAGCCGGGCCACCGCCGCCCGGCCGAGATGGAGACGGCGCTCTCTGATATGGCTTTCAACGTAGCTCTGGAGCTCCTGGCCCCGGGGCCGGCGCAGCGCACGCAGCTCGCCCCCTTGGGACTTCACTGCTCGAACCAAGGGTGAGCCGGCGCCAAGCATCTCCCTCACCACCACCACCACCGCCGTGGTCTCAAGCCGGCTGGCCAGGACCGCCGCCAGGGCCCCGGCCTCGTCCGCCGGCCGCCCCGCCTGCTGGCCGGCGCGGACTCTGCCGGAGAGCTGCGGCGGGTCCCAGATCATGACCAGCCGGCGCAGGGCGAGGAACGGGGGAGTGGCCAGGCTCCTGGCGATCGCATCCAGGTCCTTGCTCGAGCGGAACTCCTCAAGTCCCAGGTCCAAGGCCAAGTCCGCGGTGAGCTGAGCCCTCAGCCGGGTCGCGGCGTTGGTGACCAGATAGGGGTCGTCTCCGTACACCAGGACTAGCGGCTCGACCACGCGCCGATTATCGATGCCCGCCAGCTTGGGGATGCCGCTTCACCGGCGGGGCAGTTGCCTGGAGTCGCTGCTTCCATCAGCATTGGGGTGAAGTGTCGCTGACCTCGCCGACCTGGCCCGACCCGACCCTCGCCCTGGGGGAGGGGGGCGTGCGGCTCACGGTGAGCGCTGGCCTCTGGCTCCGCATCACCGGCGTTGGGCTGGTCGCTCCGGCCGGTGCCAGCAGGCACCGACGGTCGGTGCGGTGCGCCCGCCCGGCTGTGGCGGGGGTCGTGAGGCCCGTCGGTTGAGCCCGGGGACAGCCGCTGCCGGGGCCGAGGGGGGCCGTCCCCGGACTCCCCGTCAGCGCGCCCTGGCGACGGTTTCGGCGCTGGCTTCGGTCTATCCCGCAGCCTGCGCTCTCGACCAGCGGAGCCCACTGGAGTTGCTGGTGGCAACCATCCTCTCGGCCCAGACCACCGACCAAAGGGTCAACGTGACCACGCCTGCGCTCTTTGCCAGGATGCGGACAGCGGCCGACTACGCCAGCGCCGACCCAGCCGAGCTGGAGGAGCTGGTCCACGCCACCGGCTTCTTTCGAGCCAAGGCCAGGGCTCTCATCGGGATGGGCCAGATGCTCTGCCAGAACTTCGGTGGCGAGGTGCCCGACACCATGGAGGGGCTGACCCAGCTGCCTGGCGTGGGCCGGAAGACTGCCAACGTCATCCTCGGGGTCGCCTTCGGCAAGCCGGGCTTCCCCGTTGACACCCATGTCATCCGTCTCACCAACCGGTTGGGGCTGGTTCGGGCCCTGGACCCGGTCAAGATCGAGGCCGAGGTCGGGCGAATGGTTCCCCCGGAAGAGTGGACCGGGTTCAGCCTCCGCCTGATCCTCCACGGCCGCGAGGTCTGCCGCGCGCGCTCTCCGCGTTGTCAGGTCTGCGTGCTGGAGGCCTGGTGTCCCAGCTCGTTGCTCAAGGGCGGTCGGCCCGCCGTACCTGCCGCTGAGCACCAGGCCAAGGCGGGCAGAGCCCGGGCCTCTGGGGACGTCGGTGGGAGTGTCACGGTCGGCCGTGTCACTCCCACCGATGCCGCGAGGTAGGCGGGGCCTTCATTGCCAGGGGCGCGCCGGCGCGTATCGCCAGCCGACGGCTTGCTCGGCGCAGCTGGCGATCGAGCTGGCCCTGACTTCCGAAACCGCGGAGGAGCTGGGTTTTGACCAGTGGTCCCCGGGGTCCCAGTAGTTGCGTGTCAGTTCCGGTGTCGAAGCGCCGAGCCGTCCTGGTTGCGGTCGCCGGCGGCGCCGGGGCACCTGTCCGGTCCTTGGCACCTGCCATGCGGCCTGACACGCGCCGGGGCCAGCCCACCGCAGCGGCAGGCGGACCAGGCTGCCCTTTAGCTCCACTGGGCCACATCGTTACAACCACCACCGTACCCCACTCAACCAGGCGGACCTCCTCGCGCGACACGTGTCAAGACCTCACGGGAGAAGCACGGCTAGGTCGCGAACCGGCGCTGTGAACTGCCCATCGGGTGGGCCACATCCGACGTCAGCCCGCGGCTGGGTTCCCTCCGTCTGACTTGCGGGCGACGTCCCCGCCAGGTATGATTTTGGCACGGAGTGGTGCCGTCATCCTGTCGACACCCGGTCGTTCTGGGTGTGGCATCGAGCTCTGGGCTGAGCAGAATCGTTGCCGACGCGCAGCTGGGTCCGTGGACGTCACAGAGGGAGAAGCACTCATCGCGCCGCCATCGGACCAACTGCTGAGGTTGCCACCTGAGCCGTCACGTGACCGCTGGGGCCGAGGGGTGCTCGCTGATGCCCTCGGAGTTGAGTCTTGAACCAGCCATGCCCCACCACTGAGGGCGCCAGCCGTTGCCGAGCGCGAAGCCGCGCCGAGGGAGAGCCGACCCCACTGGTTCGCGAGTCCGCCGGGGAGCAGACGATTCTGTGGTCATGTCGCCCGAGAGTGAGTTGAAGGAGGAATCCCGAATGCCGGTCTATCACGAGTCGTTCCAGATACAGTCAGATAGGCGCCCGACCTTCCACGATGTCACCTCGCAGGCCGCGGATGCGCTCGCACGATCGGGGATCAAGGAAGGGATCTTGATGGTGTACTCGCAGCACACCACCTGCAGTGTGCTGATCCAGGAGGAGTCCCACGATGTCAACTACTGGGGTACGGAGCTGCTAATGCAGGATCTGGTCACAGTTCTGGAACGGCTCATTCCCACTTGCAGGACGGAAGGGCAGTACCTTCACCCCGGACCGAAGCACGTCGAAGCTGCGGTGGTGGGTCTGCACGAGGAGCCGGCCTGGGCGTTGAACACCGACGCCCATCTCAGGTCGGTGATCCTGGGGCGCTCTCAATCTGTGCCAGTCATCGATGGAGCCATGGCACTCGGCAATTTTGGGCGGTTCTACTTCGTGGATTTCGACCAGGTTCGGGCTCGTGAGCGCACCGTCCGCATCCAGATCGTCGGGGAGTAATCCCGTTGTTTCGAGGGCTCCAGATTACGCCGCCCTTCTTCGAGGTGGGCCCGAAGGCGTATACGTTTGGCCCTGACATGCTCCGGGTGGCGATGCGCGCTGACCAATTGGGCCGTGCTTATGGAGTGGGCATCATCATCGATCCCCAGTACGTGGACATCTCGATCATCGCGGAGCACGTGGAGTGGGCCATGGTCTTCGCCCCGCACATGGATTCACTTGAGCCGGGTCGTGGTCAGGGTTCCGTTTTGCCAGAAGCGGTCAAGGCGGCTGGTGCAGTCGGCGTCATGTTGAATCATGTGGAGCACCGGCTGTCGAGAGCGGAACTGGCGCGTACCGTCCGTCGCGCTGATGAGGTCGGCCTCGCCACCATGGTCTGTACCGATGACGTGGAAGAGGCCGTTGCGGTGGCCGGGCTGGAACCGAACATCATCGTGGTGGAGTCTCCTGAGTTGATCGGCACAGGCAAGGGCACGGAGAGCAGCAGTGTGGCCATTGCGGAGATCGACCAAGCCATCTGGCGCGTGAATCCCGAGATCCGGGTGCTGCACGGGGCCGGCATTGGGAGCGCCCGGGACGTCTTTGAGGTGATCGCCGCGGGAGCCCAGGCAACTGGATCGAGCAGTGGAATCTTCAAGGCCCCGGACCCCCAAGCGATGCTCGAGGCGATGATCAGGGCGGCTCGTGAGGCATGGGACACCAGGCACTGAGCACGGCACCGTGGCGGCGGCGTGGCGCCGCGGCGGTGCTGCTGGAGTGAGCGCCGAGCGGGCGTCTTCGCCGAGGTGAAGCCGAGTGGAGCACCTGGATCATCCGAAGGTCGGTGCTCTGGCGGCCATGCCTGGGGCGCCCCAGGCGGCGGAGCCGACCGGGTTCAGCTGCGGTGGTCGGCGGCTGGTGACCGTGCCGGAGGGGATCCTCTCCAGGCCCAGGCCAGGATCTTGACTGGGCCGGAGGTGGCGAAGCGAGTGCCGACCTGGGCAGATCCGGATCGGGAAGAGATGTGGTCCCCATGGATCCTGGTCCCGGGGGACGGCCCGTTGGCTACCCGGGAAGGCGCGGTGAGGACGCTCAGGGTGAATGGGAGTCGAGCTCACGTGGGGAGGCCATCGATGTCCGCCGCGGTTGCGGCCACGGGAGTCCTGGGAGGGTCGGTGCATGGATGAGGTCTGGGCGCGAGGAGCTCCACCGTGGGCGGGGGTGGAGGTCGAGGTCGCGAGAGCGCTAAGGCTGGTGCGATTGGTCCAGGTCGACCGGCTGCGAGCGACGCTCGAGCATCCTCGCGGCAGATGTTTCTTCACCGGTCAGGGACGATCCGGACTCGTTGCCCAGATGGCGGCGATGAGGCTCATGCACCTGGGGAGGCGAGCTCACGTGGTGGGAGAAGCCACGGCACCAGCATTCTCAGAAGAGGACGTGTTGGTTGTCGTGTCGGGGACTGGGGCCACGCCGACATCTCTCCTCCATGCCCAGCAGGCCCACGATCTCGGTGGCACGGTGTGCTGCCTGACCGCCCGGCCGGGGAGCCCGATCGCTCTCCTGTCTGAGCCTTGCGTGATTGTCCCCACGGGGAATTCGATCCAGTTTGGGCAAGTTCTCTTTACTCAGGCGGCCCTCCTCCTCTTGGACGCCGTGGCCCTCGAGCTCGCGGCTGGCGACATGGCCACCCAGAGGCACAGTCACGCCAACTTGCAGTAGGCACGAGCAAAGTTCCTCCACTGCGTGGCGATCGGGCCGAAGCAGAGGCAGCGCGCCTGACACCAGCAGCCCTGGCCGCTCTGGCTCCCCTCGGGGAGGCAGGCGACACGGCGACCGCGAAGGGTCAGGCGGGTGCCCGCAGGCCGCCTGCGCTGGACAAGTGGGGCGCGGGCCTGCACGGCACGATGGGCCGGCGGAACGGCCAACCAACCAGCGGGTGGCCATCCTGAGGGCGGTCGGGGCTAGCGGTCGTGGAACTGCGGAGCGCGGCGCTCGCGGAGCGCGGACCATCCTTCGCGAGCATCCTCGCTGCCCAGCGTTTCGGCCTGCGCCGCAGTCTCGAAGGCCAGGACCGCGTCCAGGCTTGCCCCGGTCTCGGCCAGCAGCAGGGTTCGCTTGAGCCTGACCAGCACCGGCCGGGGCAGGGCCGCCAGCGCTCTGGCCCACTCCAGAGCCGCGTCCTCCAGCTGCTGGGGCGGGACGATCCGGTTGGCAAGGCCCAGCAGGAGCGCCCTGTGGGCGTCGATCGGCTGGCCCAGCAGCAGCATCTCCCGGGCAGCTCCAGTTCCGACCAGCCGGGTAAGAAGCCAGGTGGCTCCCCCGCCTGGATGTATTCCCAACCGCACGAAGGGTGCAGCCAGCCGGGCGTCTTCGGCGAGGACCCGCAGGTCGCAGCACATGGCCAGGTTGAGCCCAGCCCCGATGGCGGGCCCGTTGACCGCGGCGATGGTGGGGACGGGGAGGTCCCTGAGGTCCAAGAAGGCCCGGTAGTAGTCACTCAGCACCTGGCGCTTGGCATCCGGTGTGACGGCGCCCGATCCCAGTGAGCCGAGGTCGGCGCCCGCACAGAACGCGACTCCGGTACCGGTCACGACCAGGGCCCTGAGGCTGGAATCGGCGGACGCCCGGGCAACCTCGTGGCGGAGTGCCGTGGCCAGCTCCCGAGTGAGGGCGTTGCGGTGCTGGGGCTGGTTCAGCGCGACCACGGCCACCCCCGGCTCGGGTCGGGTGGTGATGAGGAGCTGGGGGTCAGCCGGGCCCGAACTGGCGCTCACTAGGCTCAGGATAACCTCGACATGGCTCGGCTCGGCCGGGGCGGAATGGGCCGTTGCTATACTCCGAACTCGCCGGCGATTTCACGAAGCAGGCTGGCCGCGGGGTGGAGATTGAGCGAACCGTCGGCTGCGCGGGCGGTGATTCTGGCGGCCGGCCGAGGCAAGCGGATGCGTTCCCGGCTTCCCAAGGTCATGCACCCGTTGGGGGGTCTGCCTCTTCTGGAGCACGCGATCAGAGCTGCCGAGTCCGCCGCCGTGGGCCGTCCCATCGTGGTGGTGGCTGAGCTCGAGCCGTCGCTTGGCACCCGGTTCCAGGACCGGGCCGAGTTCGTGGTCCAGTCGGAACCGCTGGGCACCGCGGACGCCCTGGCCCATGCCCGGCCGCTGCTGGATGGAGTCTCGGTGGTCCTGGTTCTGCCAGCGGACCTGCCGCTGCTGCGCGGCGCCTCGCTGACCGCCCTGGCCGAGGCGCTGCGGCGGTCTCAGGCGGGCGCGGCGGTGCTCACCGCTTCGGTCCGGGACGCGGGCGGGTGGGGAAGGATCGTTCGCGATGACCACGGCCGCCTGCTGCAGATCGTGGAGGATGCCGATGAGCCCTGGGATGGCTTGCCGGCAGAGGTCAACTGCGGTGCCTACGCCTTCGTCCTGCCCCGTCTCTGGGCGGCCATGGAGCGCCTCAGCACCGACAACGCCCAGGGTGAGCTGTACGTCAGCTGGCTTCCCCAGCTGGTTGACGGTGGCGCCGTCACAGTGGGGGTGAGCTCCCCCGACGAGGCCATTCAGGTGAACGACCGGGTCCAACTCGCCGCCGCGGAGGCGGCGTTGCGGTGGCGCACGCTGAGGCGGCTGATGCTCTCCGGGGTCACCGTCACCGACCCTGAGGCCACCTGGATCGACTGTGACGTGGAGGTGGGGGAGGACACCGTGATCGCGCCGGGAACCGTGCTCCGGGGTAGGAGCCGGATCGGCCGAGACTGTGTGATCGGGCCCTTCGCCGAACTGGAGGACGTCGAGGTGGGGAGCGGCTGCCGGATTGGGCGGTCCCAGCTCATCGGATGCAGGCTGGCCGATGGAGTCGATGTCGGACCCTTCAATCGGGTGCGCCCGGACTCCCAGCTGGAGTCTCACAGTCACCTCGGGACCTTCACCGAGGTGGTCCGGAGCCGGGTCGGGAAGGGCAGCCGGATCCCCCACCTGAGCTACGTGGGCGACGCCGACCTCGGTGCCGACGTCAACGTCGGGGCGGGGAGCATCACTGCCAACTGGGACGGCCGGGAGAAGCACCGGACAGTGGTGGAGGAGGGAGCTCGGCTCGGTAGCGACACGGTGCTGGTGGCCCCGCGGCGGGTGGGCAGGGGGGCCTACACGGGGGCCGGCTCGGTGATCACCCAGGACGTGCCTGCCGGCGCTCTGGGCGTCTCCCGCTCCTCCCAGCGCAACATCGAGGGATGGGCCGCCCGCAAGCGTCCCCAGCAAGAGCTCACGAGCCAGGAGGGTGGAGGGACTTGAAGGGTTCTGAAGGGCCGCTGATGCTGCTCTGCGGGTCAGCCCATCCCGATCTGGGGCGCAAGATCTCGGAGGAGGTGGGGGTGCCGCTGGCACCGTTGGAGGTGACCCGGTTCGCCGATGGCGAGTTCGATGTCAAGATCGGGGAGTCGGTCCGAGGCCACGACGTCTTCCTGATCCAACCGGCCTGTCCGCCGGTCAACGACAACTACATGGAGCTGTTCATCCTCCTGGACTCGCTCCGGCGGGCCAGTGCCGCCCGGATCAACGTGGTCCTGCCCTACTACGGGTACCAGCGCAAGGAGAAGAAGACTCAGCCCCGCGACCCCATCTCCGCCAAGCTGATGGCCAACTTCCTCCAGGTGGCCGGTGCCGACCGGATGATCGTCCTGGACCTGCACGCCGAGGCGATCCAGGGCTTCTTCGACATCCCCGTCGACGCCCTCACCGCGGTCAAGATCCTCTCCACACACGTTCGCTCCCGGCACGGGCGTCAGCCGCTGGTGGTGGTCTCTCCGGATGTCGGGGGCACCGCTAGGGCCAGGGCTCTGGCCCGACGCCTGGACGCGCGCCTGGCGATCGTCGACAAGCGCCGTCCCCGCAACGACGCCGTCGAGGTCCTCCATGTCATCGGTGATGTGGAGGGCAGTCGCTGCGTTGTGGTGGATGACCTCATCTCGACCGGCTCGACCCTGGTCGGAGCCGTGCAGGCTCTTCGGGACAAGGGGGCGGTCTCGGTGGACGTCATGGTCACCCACGGGGTGTTCGGCGCGGGGACGCTCCAGCGTCTGGAGAGCGCCCCGTTGGAGCAGCTGGTGGTAACCGACAGCGTTCCTATCCCGGACGAGGCTCTCCAGAGCAGCAAGGTGACCCAGGTCTCGGTCGCCCCTCTGATTGCCGAGGCGATCGTCCGGGTGCATGAGGGACGGAGCGTCTCGGCCCTGTTTCGGTGATGAGGAGCGCCTGCTAGACTCGATCTCAAGATGAGCCCTGGCTCACCCGATGGCACACCAAGTCCTCAGCTGATGTGGCCCGCCTGGGGGGAGGGGGCAGAGGGGCCGACTGGGACGGTTCCCGCCGGCTCCCGATGAGCCCAGCCACGCCACGGCTTGGTCCCTGGCCGCCATGAGCGGTTGGCTGGTCGCCGTCCTGGTGGTGACCCTCGTGGTGGCCGGGCTGTCGGCCACCGCCGAGACGGCCCTGACGTCCGTGAGCCGCATTCGGCTTCGGGCCGGGCGGGTGGAGGGTGATCGAAGGGCGGCTCTGGTAGAGCGGCTCCACCGCAACCCCTCCGGGTACCTGGGGACCATCCTGGTCACCAACACCCTGGCCGTGATGCTGGCCTCGTCCGCGGCGACGCTGCTGGCAGAGCGGCACCTGGGGGCGGGTGCGGCGATCTGGGCGTCGGTAGCCCTCGCCATCGTGGTGCTGCTCCTCTGCGAGCTCGGGCCCAAGACCTACGCGCTCCAGCACAACGAGCGCTTGGCCCGGCAGCTGGCCCAGCCGGTGGCGGTGGCCACCCAGCTGCTCAGCCCGGTGGTGAGGGCTTTGACAGCGATCTCCTCCCTGATCTTCCGGGTCCTGCCCGGGGGGACTGGCCGGAAGGCGCCGTTCCTGACCGAGGAGGAGTTCAAGCAGCTGGTGCTGGCCAGCGAGCAGGAAGGGGTGGTCGAGGAAGAGGAGAGGGAGATGATCCACGGGGTCCTGGACATGACCGACAAGCAGGCCCGCGAGGTGATGGTCCCCCGCGTCCAGATGGTCTCCCTGCCGTCGGAGTCCACCGTGGGGGAGGCGATCGCCGTGATTCAGGAGTACGGCCACAGCCGCATCCCGCTCTACGAGGAGACCGTGGACAACATCACCGGGGTTGTCTACGCCAAGGACCTGCTGGGCGCGGGCGGGCAGCTAGGGGCCGATGGGCCCCGGGTGGGCAAGCTGGCGCGGCCGCCGACCTTCGTGCCCGAGGCCAAGCGGCTGGGGGAGCTGCTCCAGGAGATGCAGCGCGCCAAGGTCCACCTGGCGGTCGTGGTCGACGAGTACGGCGGCACCGCCGGGCTGGTCACCATCGAGGACCTCCTGGAGGAGATCGTCGGGCCGATCCGCGACGAGTACGACCTGGCCGAGGAGGAGGAGGTGCAGCTGGTCAGTCCCACCGAGGCCCTGGCCAGCGCCTCGGTGAGCCTCGACGACGTGAACGATCTGCTCCACCTTCACCTGGAGGGGGATGACTTCGATTCCATCGGGGGGTTGGTCTATGCCAACCTGGGCCGAATCCCCGCGGTGGGCGACACGGTCGCGGTCGACGGGGTCACCATCACCGTGGAGGAGATCGACCGCCGTGCGATCCGGACCGTTCGGCTGCGCTCCGACCGGCCCTTCGAGATCGGCTCCGAACCCAGCGAGGGGGGTTCGCCCCCACCGGAGGCGCAGGCCGCCTCAGAGTCCTCCTGAGAGGTGTCCGAGGGCTTCAGCGACGAGGGGGTGGTTCTCCGTCGCCGGGCCTTCGCCGAGGCTGATCGGATCCTGGTGGTGATCACCAGGGACCACGGGAAGGTCAGCGTCCTGGCCAGGGGGGCGCGCCGGGCCCGGGCTCGCAACGCGGCCGGCCTCGATCTCCTGACTCGCTCTGAGCTGGTGCTGATCCCCGGCCGCGGGATGGTGGTTCTGGCCCAGGCCCGCCCCGTGGGGCTGCCCTGGCCGGGGTCCGACCTCCTCCGCACCGCCTGCGGCGGGGTCCTGGCCGAGCTTGCCGACGCCACCCTCGAGGAGGGGCACCCGGACCCCCAGCTCTACCAGCTGGTGGCTGAGGCCCGGGACCGCATGGCCGATCCGGCCGGCGATCCCCGGCTGGAGCTGGCGGTGGCCGCCTTCCGGATTGCGGCCGCTGGCGGCTACCTACCTGAACTGCACCACTGCGCCGGCTGCGGCAAGGAGCTCGGCGACCGCGACGGTGGGTTCCTCCCGGCCCTCGGAGGCATCCTCCAGGGCTCCTGCTGGGGCTTCCAGCCGGGAGCCCAGCCATGCTCGGCAGCCGCCCTCAGAGTGCTCCGGCGGATGGAGATCGATGACCAGCCCACCCTGCGGCGGCTGCGCTGGTCCGAGCCGCTCCGAGAGCAGGTCGAGTCGATCCTGCTGGCCCACCTGGAGCATCACCTGGACCGCCCCATGAAGGCGGCGCGGGTCCTGGCCGAGCTGCGCCCGAGCTTCTTCCCCTAGCCGGTCCGGAGGCCGCCCGGTCGAAGCCGCCGCGGTGGTCAGGCGTGGGAGGAGGAGGCCGGCTCGGGCTCAAGGAGCAGGTCGGGCCGGTGGTGCCAGCGCTCATAGAAGCGCCGGAAGTTGATCCGGCTGAGTCGGTCCCGCTCGTCCGGGTCGGTGTCCTCCCAGCCCCGGTGACTGTGCATCAGGACCGGGAGCTCGGGAATGCGCCGCTGGCCCAGCCCGAGCGCCCGAAGTGCGAAGCAGAAGTTGAAGTCAAGCATGCGGTAGAAGCGGAAGCGCTCGTCGAGCAGCCCCACCTGGCCCAGCCGGCTCCTGGCGAAGGCCAGGCAGTAACCGTCGATGGCGTCGACCTCAACCGCTTCGGAGTCGGCGAACTCTCGCAGGTCGTGGCTCCGCGCCCCCCACCGCCCGACCGCCCCGGCTGCCGGATCCCGGAGCGCGGCTAGCAACGGGCCCACGAAGTCACCCACGGCCTCCACCCCGGTGTCCAGGATCAGCACGACCGAGCCCCTGGCCGCCCGCAGGGTGATGTTGCGAGCGGTCGCCTCGCCCAGGCGATGGTCGGCGTGGTACGGGTGGATCGAGGGGTCGCCGGCGGCCAGCTCCTCGAGGACCGCGCCGGCCCCGTCGTGGGCGTCGTTGTCCACCGCCAGGATCTCCACCACGTGGGCGCCACGGTGACGCTGGAGGCTGCGGACACAACGCTTCAGGTCCTCGGGGTAGCCGGTGCAGACGATGCTGACCGAGACCTCCGCCAGGTCGGGCGCCTCGCGACAGTCAGGGACCTCGGCCGGGGAGGAGATCAGGCCATGGCGTCGGTCCAGGGCGTCGGCAGGCCGGTAGGTGGTCCTTCCGGGGCCGTCCTCGGGCACGACGCCCAGATCCAGGAGGGAGCGGCGGTTGGCGTCGGCGCGCGGGAACCGCCGGTGGCGGCGCTCGGTGTCCCTCCTGCTGGCCAGCCCGAGCCACTCCCCAGGCGCCAGCTGGGCCACCGGCGGCCGGTCGAGCCCGAGTCCCAGCCAGCGGTCCGCGGCGAGCAGCCCGCTCCGCCGGCTCTCTGGGTTGAGGCCCCGATCGTGGGCGAACACCCACGCCGCCGCCAGTGCCCGGGGGAGGTCAAGGTCATCCTCCAGGTCCGCTTGAACCGTCCGCTCCAGATCGGCCACCCGCTCGAGGTCCGCGCTCCCGCCCTCTCCGCCGGCCAGCCGGCGCAGCCGCTGCAGGCCCCGTTGGGCCGCTGCCAGGGAAGCCAGTGTGAAGTTGAGCCGGGTCCGGTAGTGGACGGTGGCGCAGAGGTATCGGAAGGCAAGCGGATCGAAGCCCCGCTCCAGCAGCTCGTCCAGGGTGTAGACGTTGCCCTGGGACTTGGCCATCTTGACCCCGTCGGCGAGGAGGTGCTGCCCGTGGACCCAGTGCCTCACGAAGGGCTTGCCGGTCGCCCCCTCGCTCTGGGCAATTTCATCCTCGTNNCGAGCACTCGATGTGCCAGCCGGGATAGCCGACCCCGAAGGGGCTCTCCCAGACCATCAGGCGCCGCCCCGCTTCGGCCGCTCGCCAGAGGGTGAAGTCGGCCGGGTGGCGCTTGCCGGGGTCCGGCTCAGCTGCAGCGGCCCGCTGCAGCTGCTCCAGGGAGTTCCCGGACAGGGCGCCGTAGGACAGCTGGGCCGCGGTGTCGAAGTAGACGGTACCGTCCACGACGTAGGCCAGCCCCGCCTGGTGAAGCCGCTCGATGATGGCCAGCATCTGGGGCACGTGGTCGGTTGCCCGCGGGAACACGTCCGCTGGCTCGATCCCCAGGCGGGCCTCGTCCCGGTGGAACTCCTCCTCGAACTCGCCGGCGATCTCTCGCGGCGTCCGGCCCGCCGCCAGGGCCGCGGCGATCACCTTGTCTCCGCCACGCTCGGCCATCTCCTGGCGCATGTGGCCAACATCGGTGATGTTCTTTACGTGGAGCACCTCCCACCCCTGGCTCCGGGCGACCCGTTTGATCCAGTCGGCTAGGAGGTAGGTGCGCAGGTTGCCGATGTGGACCGAGCGATAGACCGTGGGCCCGCAGCTGTACATGTGCAACCGGGGGGGGGCGAGGGGCTCTACTGGGCGCACCTCCCGCGACAGGGTGTCGTGGAGTCGAAGCACAATTCGGATGCTAGCAGTGGTATCGGGGCGGGCCCCGGCCGCTCGATTCAGACCCCGAGGAGGTGGATCTTGGCGCTGGGTGCGGCCCCGGCCGGTCCCTCTGAGCCAGGAGGCTGGCGAGGTCGGCGCACCCTCCTGCTCCTAGGTGGCAACGAGTGGTGTCCCCCCTGCGGCCCCGCAGACTCCTGGTGGCTGGCCCGGGCCGCTCGGCCGGAGGTGACCGTGGTCACCTCGGCCGCGCAGGACATCCCGGAGACCGCTGTCAGATGGGCGGCCGCCCACTTCGCCCGGCTCGGCGCGGCGGTCAGGGGTTGCTTCGTGCAGACCCGCTCCGACGCCGAGGACCCGGCGATCCTGGCCCAGCTCGGGGGGGCGTCCGCGATCTACCTCTGCGGCGGCGACCCCGGTGCCGCTCAGGCGGTGCTCTTCCAGTCCGCTGCGGCCGAGGCGCTGCACACCGCCTATCGGGGTGGGATCCCCCTGGCTGGCTCCAGCGCCGGGGCGATGGTCCTCGGGGGCGAGTGCCTGGTACCGGGCGAGAACTTTGGGCTCCGCCCCGGGCTGGGGTTGGTCCCGGACCTGGTCGTGGTGCCGCACTGGAACTCCGCCGGCCGCCGCTGGCGGGAGGTGGCGATCGAGCTGGGCAGGGAGAGCCGGGTGGTCGCCATCGACGAGTCCACCGGGGTCTGCTGGGACGGAGCGGGCTGGCAGGTCAGGGGCCAGGGACGGGCGGTGCTGGTGAGCGGAGGAGGGGAGCGGGCGGTGGAGGGGGGCGGGTTGCCTCCGCCCGTAGAATGACGGCCACCGGTTGAGTTCAGGCCGTTTCGGTGTGCTGGCTGAGGACGGCTGGAGGTTCAGATGACGGAACCCGCCCCCAATCTCCTGGAGACGGTGGTATCGCTGTGCAAGCGGCGCGGCTTCGTCTTTCCGAGCAGCGAGATCTACGGTGGAATCAACGCTGTTTACGACTTCGGGCCGCTGGGGGTGAGGCTGCGGCGAAGGATCCGCGACCTCTGGTGGCGGGACACCGTCGATCTTCGTGACGATGTCGAGGGGGTGGAGGCGGCGATCCTCATGAATCCCGCCGTCTGGGAGGCTTCAGGGCACCTCAGCAACTTCAGCGACCCCTTGGTGGACTGCCTGGGGGAGTGCCACCAGCGGTTCCGGGCGGACCAGCTGGCCGGTGACACTTGCCCCAACTGTGGTGGTCCCCTGAGTCCACTGCGCCAGTTCAACCTCATGTTCAAGACCTTCATCGGCCCGGTGGAGGACGGGAGCTCGGTCGTCTACCTCCGGCCTGAGACGGCTCAGGGAATCTTCGTCAACTTCAAGAACGTGGTGGGCAGCTCCCGGCAGCGGGTCCCCTTCGGGATCGCCCAGATCGGGCGCAGCTTCCGCAACGAGATCTCCACCGGAAACTTCATCTTCCGGCTCCGGGAGCTGGAGATGATGGAACTGGAGTGGTTCTGCCAACCCGGCCAGGATGCTCAGTGGTTTGAGTACTGGTGCGGGCAGCGAATGGCCTGGCACCGGTCCCTGGGGTTGTGCGCCGAGCATCTGCGGCTGCGGCCGCACGGCGAGAACGAGAAGGCCCACTACGCTCTGGCGTCCAGTGACATCGAGTACGCCTTCCCCTGGGGCTGGGGCGAGCTGGAGGGCATAGCGCGCCGGGGCGACTACGACCTGCGGCGTCACCAGGAGTTCAGTGGTCGCGACCTCCAGTACACCGATCCCAACACCAGCGAGCGCTACCTGCCCTACGTGGTGGAGCCATCGCTGGGGGTGGACCGGACCTTCCTGGCCCTGCTCCTCGATGCCTACGCCGAGGAGGAGGTCCGGGGGGAGAAGCGGGTGGTGCTCCACCTCAGCGCTGCGGTGGCGCCGTTCCAGGTGGCGGTGCTGCCGCTCTCCAAAAAGCCGGAGCTCATGGAGGTGGCGCGAAGGTTGGAGGCGGAGCTGCGCCAGCGCTTCTCCACCGAGTACGACGACACCCAGTCGATCNNATCCGCGACCGCGACACCATGGAGCAGGTGCGAGTTCCGTTGGAGCGGCTGGCCGCCGTCTGCGCCGAGAAACTGGAGGGCGTCCGCTCGTCCACCTAGCCGCGCGGAGTCGCACCACCATCGGCGCTGGCGAGGTGGGTCGGAAGCACGCTCCGCGGTCATCGGGGCGCTGCTCGTCATCATCGCCACAGGCGGGCGGCAGACCGCAGGACCAGGCACAGGATGCTGGTGGTCTCCCTGGGTGGCCATCTGGGTGGTTCTCGGGCTGGCCTCGCTCGGACTTCCGCTCCTCGTAATCGGCGGAGCCGCCGACCTCATCACCATCCCCTGCGCCTACGCCGGGGCTGGCCGCCCCTCGCGCCGTTTTGCCTTGTCGGCGCTGGGCCTTAGTACGCTGGCCGGTTTGCTCCTCACCGCGGTTGGGTTGGCGACGACCGGCTAGGGACTCGGTGAGCTCCTCGGGGTGAGCAGAAACACGGGGTGGTCAGGAGCGATCCGCAGCAGCTCGGCGTCGGTCGCTCCGGCCGACACGGCGGCGAAGAAGGCACCCGCCTCAGCCTTCCAGCGGCGCAGGTAGGCGCGGAGCACGGGCGGTTTGTCGAGGTCGCCGACCTCGGTCGCAGTGAATTCGGTGACCGAGCCGCCCAGACGGAGCTCGGCCCACCCGGCGTGGCGCAGATTCCGCACCCACTGGCTCTGCCCCCGGGGGGAAACCAGGTAGCTGGCGCCTTGGTAGACGAGAAGGTTGACCGGGGTCTCCCTCCACGCTCCGCTGGAACGCCCCCGGACCCGAAGGATCCTCGCTCCCATCGGGCTCAGCCCGGCATGGACGAGCCCGGCAACCAAGGGATTGAGGATGCGGTGGGTGATCCAGCCGGGCCTGCGGTAGTGGGACATGGCGGCGGGTGTGGGCCCGGCTATCTGGCCGTCTTCAGCGGTTGCCCGTCGATCTTCGCCATGTCCAGCGCAGTGTAGGCGCCGCCGGGGACCGGCAGTTGGGAGCGGCTGTCCCGGGAGGCGACCCGGCGGCGACCCCTGGGTCGGCGCGCAGACGACCGATCGCCATCGACGCCGATGGCGAATGCGACATCCCGGTGCCGCTTGCCCCAGCGACAGGGCCTGATCCCGGCTCAGGGGTGGTGGTACTGCGGCCGGGCTTGTTCGAAGGCTCTCTCCGCTAAACTCGGAGGGAATTGGCGACAAGGGAGGCAGTCGGCTATGGCAGACACCGCGGTCCACGCCCGCAGGGCATCGGCGCATAAAAAGAAGCTGGTCTACGACTTCGAGGAGGGCAGCGCCGAGATGCGTGCGCTGCTCGGTGGAAAGGGGGCTGGGGTCGCCGAGATGACCAGGGCCGGAATGCCGGTGCCGCCCGGTTTCACCAT
>PLTL01000339.1 GCA_003164475.1 Candidatus Dormiibacterota bacterium
GCAGAGGTCAGGGGTTCGAATCCCCTTCGCTCCACACCGCCAGGCTCAAACCAAAGTCGGCCGGGCTCCCATCAGCGGCTGCCCCGCACCCGGCGGGACGTTCAACCGCGTGCGTCCTCAGTGGGGCCGGGCATGGTGGCGTCGATGATGGCGTGGACCGCCCGCAGGTACGCCCCCACGTCCGCCAGAGGGTCCCAAGCCTGCTGGAGGATGAAGCCCTGGAACAGGGCGAGGTAGACCCGGGTCAGCGCCTCGGGCTCGACCTCCAGGGGCAGGGCTCCTTGACGCTGGGCGTCGCGGAGATACCCCACCAGCAGGCGCCGCTGCAGGGCGCCACGGCGCACCACGGCCCGCAGGCGCTCGTGGTGGACGGCTTCGGCCCAGACCTGCACCCCAACCCGCCGGCGCTGCCGTTCGTCGGGGTCGGTCAGCCACCCGAGGTAGAGATCCGCCAGGCGGTGGAGGCCCAGGCGAGGGTCAGCAGCGCTCAGCGCCTCGCCGATGAGCTCGGCCTCTCGGGCGTGGCGCTGCTCGGCGATGGCCTCGACGATGTCCTCCTTCGAGGCGAAGTACCGGTAAACGGCCCCGGCACTGAGGCCGGACTCATCGAAGATGTCCTGCATCGAGGTGCGGTGGAATCCGGCCCGGTCGAAGCAGATGAGGGCGGCGGCAAGGATCTGCTGGCGCCGGGCGGCCAGGTGCTCGGGCGAGACCTTGGGCATCCGCCTGCTCCTCAGGACCGCCGCAGGACGCGCGCGGCCTCCTCGCCCCCCTTGGGGCCGCGAACTGGTTCCGGCGCCCCACCGACGTCGGTCAACATCCGGGACGGCGCTGCGGGCGCCTCTGGTCCAGAAGCGCTCACCGGACCATCGTAATACAAAACGAGGCCTCGTTCTATATTCTTGAGGGATGGCCTCCTCTCCGAGTTTCACGGCCGAGACCATGGCCCTGCAGCGTTCCTTCGAATCTCACCGTCCGCCGGCCCAGCGGCTGTTCAGCGACCCCTTCGCTGATGCCTTCCTGCGCCCCAGGCTGCGGATGCTGGCCGTCGCCAGCGGCGTGCCGGTCCTCCGCCGCCTGGTCACCGGCGTCTACGACGCGATCGGCGGACCAGGACCGCGTCCGTCAGCGATCCTCCGGACCAGGGTCATCGACGATGCGCTGCGCGACGCATCCCCAGCTCTCGGGCAATGCGTCTTGCTCGGAGCCGGATATGACACCCGCGCCCACCGTCTGGCCGCGCTCGCCGGCATGCAGGTCTTCGAGGTCGACCGCCCGGTTACCCAGCAGGCCAAACGCGCCATCGTCGATCGTCTGGGTCTGACCAGCGACCACGTCACCTACGTGGCCATCGACTTCGAGCGCGACGATCTCAGCTCACGGCTCGTAGCTGCCGGGTTCGACCGGACGGTCCCCACCACGTTCTTGTGGGAGGGCGTGACCCAGTACCTGACGGGAGCGGCGGTCGACTCGACCCTCTCCGCAGTGCGCGGCCTCGCCGGAGGAGGGGGCGTTCTCATCATGACCTACGTCGACGTCCGCGCCCTCGGCGCCGCCAGCCCGTTCCCGGAGGCCCGTCGCTGGGTTCGTGCCGTGGCACGCGCCGGTGAGCCGTGGACGTTCGGGCTCCTTCCCGGCGACGTGCCGGCCTTCTTCGCCGATCGCGGCTTCGTGCTGGTCCGGGACCTGTCGACGCTCGACGCCGGCCGGCAACTCTCGAGATCAGAGAGGCCCCGCCTGGCGGGCTCCGCCCTCTACCGGGTCACCGTCGCCGAGATCGCTGGCGCCGCTCGGCTGCCCTGATGTCCCACCCCGGCACGCCCCCCAACCTCTGGTGCCTCCCGGGGTGCGGAGAACGGGCGCGGCAGCGCGGGCGGGAAGCCGTCATCGGGGCGGCACCGCAGATGCTTGGGCGTACCCTGGCCGCAGTGCCAGGGCCCAGCGGTCATGTCCAGAGATGATGCTCAGGGTTGCCTACCCGATCGAGACCGCGCGCCTGCTGCTGCGACCCTACACCGAGGCGGACCTTGAGGATGTCCTCGCCATCGAGTCGCGGCCCGACGTGGCCCGATACCTGTACTGGGAGCCCCGCAGCCGCGCCCAGGTGCAGATGGCCCTGCTTAGGCGCTTCCCGCCGCCCCCGATGGACTCTGAGGGGCAGGTCCTGGAGCTGGCCATGGAGCACCGAGAGGCCGGCGTCGTGATCGGACAGATGCTGCTCTTCCTGCGGAGCTTGGAACACCGCCAAGGTGAGTTGGGCTTCGTCCTCCACCCCGACTACCAGCACCAGGGACTCGCCTCCGAGGGAGCTCGTGAGATGCTCAGGTTGGCCTTCCAAGAGCTGGAACTGCACCGGGTGTGCGGTCGCTGCGACCGCCGAAATCGGGCCTCGGTGGCGGTGATGGAGCGGCTGGGGATGCGACGCGAGGCCCATCTGGTCCAGAACGAGTGGGTCAAGGGGGAGTGGACCGACGAGATCATCTGCGCCATCCTGGCCGACCAATGGCGGGGCAGGTGACCTGACTGCGGCTGAGCCTCCAGCATCCCCGGCCGTCCCGGCAGCCGAATAGGCCAGCGCTACCGCCGCCCAGCACATCGCCCCTCTGCAATCCGAGGGGCGGCAGCTCCTTGAGGCAGCGGAGCTGGCCGGCCTGGAAGCTTCCATCCCCAGATGCCCGGGCTGGCAGGTTCGGGACCTGGTCCATCATCTGGGAGGTGTCCATCTCCGGGCCGCAGCCCGGGTGGCGGAGCGCCGGACCATCCCGATGCCTGACTCTGAGCGCGAGGTCCTGATGGCCGCGGGGCCGGGGACCCGACGCTGCTCTCCTCGCCCCTCGCCGGACATCGAGAGCTGATCCCGGCACTGCGGTCCTCTTCTCCCGACGCCTTTCTCGGGAGCTTCCCCCGGCCCCTCACCGCTCGCGTCCTGGGCAGGCCGCCAGGACCACCAACCGAGATCCACCGAACCGACGCCGAGGCCGTGGCCGGGCACTCGATCGCCGTGCCGGGGCGCAGCCCTCGCGATGGGATCGAGGAGATGCTGGTCGGATCGACGGCCAGGAGGCTGGAGGTCGGGAGCGGGGTACCGCGCCGACTCCGGCTCTCCCCCACCGTCTCCGAGCTGGCCCAGCTGGTGTCGATCAGACCCGACGGCAGCCATTCCCGCCGGGGCAGCGGACCTGCCGCCCGCACCGCCCGAGGCAACTCCTCCGACCGCCACCGCTGCTCTGGAGCCGGATCCCCGCGGAGCGGCCGGACCTCAGCGGGGACCGCTCCCTGCTCGAGCTCTGGCGCCGGCTGGTCCAGGTGCGCTGGCGACCTCCACCACCCCACCTCAGCGCTCGGCGACCGTCCCGCGCTGGGCCAGGCGCGAGTTCCCGACCCCACCCGGCAGCAGCAGCCCAGCCTTAGCTGAGCGCCCCGGAGCTGAGCGCCCCAGCCGAGTCCTCGAGGTTGGCGAAGTAGGCAGATACCGCGTGGTCGAGCAGCTCTGGTGTGAGGCGGGGCTCAACCCCGAAGTAGGAGGCGGCGTTAACCAGGTGGTCGAGGATGTCCCTGGGCTCGCAGCCATGCAGGGGTCGGCCCGCCTTGCGGTAGTGCTCCTCGATCAGGTAGCCAACCGCCGCCGGATCGTACTCCACGCCTACCGACTCACATACCCGCCTGAAGATCCGCCCGTACTCGATCACGGTCGGGTCGGGGACCTCGACCTTGTAGCGGATCCGGCGGAGGAAGGCCTCGTCCACCAACTCCCTGGGCTTCAGGTTGGTGGAGAGGATCAGGACCTCGGTGAAGGGGACCATCACGGTGGTGCCGGCCCGGCCGACGTTGAGATAGTCGAAGCCGGCCTCGAGGGGGACGATGAGCCGGTTGAGCAGGTCCTGGGGGCTGACGTNNCCTGAAGCGGGGCCTCGTAGAAGCCCATCCGAGGGTCGAAGCTGAGCTCCAGCTCGCTTCCCGTCAGCTCCCCGCCGGCCCGCACCACCGGCCTGGAGCAGAGCGCCCAGCGGGTGTCGTGGGCGGGCAGGTCGACCGCCACCGGGCGGTGGTGAATGGGGTCGAATATGCGAATCACCTCGCCCTTCACGTAGATGGCGTGGGGGACGAATATGGCGTCGCCGAGGAGGGTGGCACACGCCTCGGCGATGCTGCTCTTGCCGTTGCCGGGTGGCCCGT
>PLTL01000009.1 GCA_003164475.1 Candidatus Dormiibacterota bacterium
GGTACAGGGCCTTGCCCCGCTCGGGGACGTAGCGCAGCAGCAGCCCAGCGCCACCGTGGGCTCCCCAATGCAGGTGGTCGCTCGCGCAGCCAGTCCAGCGGTCGGATCGCGTCCTGCCCGGAGCATTCATCTCATCCCTGCCCCCGGCTCGGCCACACCGCCCCAGAGCAGGTGGGCGGCGCGAGCCCACGCCTGCGTCCTCGGGTCGCCCGACGCACCACCGCGCAGCGATGCGTACCAGCTATCGATCTCGGCCTCCGCGATGCGAAGACGGCCTTGCATGTCCTCGGCCAGCCAGTCGCTCACCTCCTTCGGCGCCTCACGAAGAGCGATCCACAGGTGCGGGCCGCAGAGCCCTTCGCTCGCCTGGTACGCAGAACGACCCCGGCCATCGTGAAGAAGCTCCACCACGTCCGCGACCGCTACGACGGCGGCGGCACTGCCCGCTGCGCAGAACTGGCAGCGATCCGGCCGATCCACGGGCTGCGCCTCTGCGGGCAGTCGGCGGCCACGCTGGAAGGCAAAGGACCATGGCGCACGCCAGCGGCGTCGCAGCCCCTGGCGAAACCCCTCCAGGGTCGCAACCTGGCGTCGGGCGAGGAACTCCAGGGTGACTCCCAGGTGCGGATCGCGACTGGCAAGAAGCATCGCAAGATGAGGTCCGCAAAAGCGACGGTGGATCAGGGCCGTCAGCGTGGCCGCTTCGTGATAGTTCTCGCGGAGGAACCAGCCGACCGACGAGGCCCCCGCCTCACGGCGGGCGTTGCAGGCCGTGCAGCCGGTGCCCTCGAGGCGCCACAGCAGGGATGCGGGATCGCTGACGTCGTCGGCGTCACCGGGAGCGGCGTGCTCACCAAGAGATCTGCGCGGCGTCACAGGCGTGCGCGCTCGTAGAGGGTGAGCAGAGCATCCGGCAGCCTGCGAGCCTCGCTGACGACCGTCCACGAAGCAGGACCGCACATACGGGGAAGGTACTGATTGGCGGTCACATCGACATCCAGGCAGTACGGCCGGACTCCGCGGGCCCGCGCCTCCAGCCAGGCCCGCCGCGTGTCCTCGACAGCGTAGGCACCACCATACCCATCGGTGTCGAAGGGCATGCCGTCGGTCACCAGGAGGAGTATCCGGTGGCGCCGTGCCGTGGCAGCCAAACGGACCGTCACGTGCCGCAGCGCCGGGGCGATCCGCGTGTAGCCGGAGGATCGAAGGTGGGCGATCCTATCGACCGCTGCCGGATACGGCTCATCGAAGTCCTTGACCCGGAGCAGCTCGCAGCGCAGCCGGGAGCGACCGCGAAACCCATAGAAAGCGAAGGTGTCTCCGACGGCCTCGAGGGCGGCTCCGAGGAGAAGGAGCGCGGTCTTCTCGATCTCGAGGGTCACACCGAACACCGACTCGCTGAGATCGACGACCACGGCGACCGCGGCATCCGCCTGGGGAACGACCCGCGACATGAAGACTCGGTCCGTGGCGAAGCGGTGCCCGCCAGCCTCCGCCCGGGCCTCCACCACCGCCTCCAGGTCCAGCTCCTGGCCGTCCGGTTCACGCCGGTTCCAACGGCTGGAGACGCGGTAGCGTTCGAACGCCCGTCGAATCCGTCTGACCGAGGCCGGTGTTGCGGCATCGGACGAGCGGGGAGCGGCGGGAGCGTCAGCAACCGGCTGCTCGAAGACCGCGCACCAGTGCGACAGGTAGCCGCTCCGCCCGGCGTCCCACTCGTCGTACCAGGCCGTGGGCTCCATCGACCCAGACATCGCGGTGCGGGCAGGGTCGGTGGATACGGTTCCCAAGCTCTCGACGCCGCCCTCGACAGGGGCTTCGCTGTCGGATCGGGCCGGCACCGAGACGAGGAAGCGCCGGCCATCGGCTGCGGCGAGCTCAAAGAGGCCGCGGCGGGCGGGCGTGCCACCCGGGGCCTCCACGACGGCGCGGTCCTCGTCCCTCTCGCGCAGTGACCTCCATGTCGCCTGATACCACAGCCGACCGCTTGGAGGTGGTACCGGGGGCAGCGGCACCGGGCCTCCATGGCTGGACAACCAGGTCTCCCACGCCGCCGACCAGGAGCGGTAGGCGGCGCCCAGCTCCGGAGGTGTTGACCCGGCGGCCATCTCACCTCCGAGGATCAGGTCGAGGAACCGATCACCCGAGGCGCTCCCGCCCGACTGTCCCGCCCACCCGCCGCCGGGCGTGACGGGACGCAGGGCGTCGTACACCTTGCCGAGCCCCTCGAAGTGCCTCCGCACCCACGCCTCGGCCTGCAGGCTGGCCAGCAGCTCTTCCCACGCCCCTCGGCTTTTCCCGGCCGACGCGGCCAGCGGGCCCGACCCCACCCTGGCGGCGTGCAGGGCTCTCACCAGGTGGGCCGGAAAGGGCAGCCACTCGCGCGGCAGGCACACCGTCTCCCCGTCGCCGGCGAGCGTCCGCCCCCATCTCACCGCCTGCCGGCGCCCGAGCAGGGCGTGCAGGGTGATCTCCAGCCGCCGCAGGACGGCGTCCGGCTCGGAGCCAGCTCTCACCTCAGGATCGCCTCCACCACGGCCTGGATGGCCGCGAGCAGGTCGGGGTCGTCGGTGAGCGGCTCCGCGATAGCGGCCCGGCAGGCGTCCACACTGGGCACGCCGGACTGGATCAGGGTGGCGGCGTAGATCAGCACGCGCGTGCTCGCCCCCTCCTCGAGCCCCTCCTCCACTAGCCTCCGGATACTGATGCCCAGCCTCACGAGGCGAGCAGCCATGGGGCCGTCGATCCCGGTCTCGTGCTCGATGATCTCGGCTTCGACGTCCGGATCCGGATATCCCAGTCCGATGCTCACGAAGCGCTGACGGGTGCTCTGCTTGAGGTCTTTGAGAGCGCTCTGATAGCCGGGATTGAAGGAGGCGACGAGCATGAACTCCGGGGGTGCCTCGAGCACCGTCCCCAGCTTCTCGATGGGCAGGATGCGGCGGTCGTCGGCCAGGGGGTGGATGACAACCACGATGTCTCGCCGCGCCTCCACCACCTCGTCGAGGTAGACAAGGGCTCCTTCGCGCACACCTGTGGTGAGCGGCCCATCGGACCAGGCCGTCTCACCGCCCCGGAGCAGGAACCGGCCCACCAGGTCGGTCGCCGTCAGATCCTCGTGGCAGGCGACCGTGATCAAGGGGCGACCCAGCCGCCAGGCCATGTGACGGACGAACCGGGTCTTGCCGCAGCCGGTCGGGCCCTTGAGCAGGATCGGCAGCCGATGACGGAAGGCCGCTTCAAAGAGCTCGGCCTCACCCCCCTGTCTGCGGTAGTAGGGCTCGGCGGTTCCGCGCCGGAGCTCGTGCCCTTCGGCCACGCGGTCGCTCATGGAGTGTGTGCGACGGCTCGGCGGTCGGCGAGGAAGCGTGAGGATCGGATCCGGCCGGGGGCCGCGAACCCAGTCACGTCGCGGTATTCCCGGACGACGCGCGCGCAGCCGCGATCAGCTCGCGATCCTCCTCCCAGGTGAGCCGATGAGCTGCATCCTCGAGGCCCAGCCATATCGCCTGGCGGAACCGTTCCACGGGCATGACGACAGTTCCCGATTCCGGCGCCATCAGGAACCAGTGGACCGTCTTCTCGATCGGCTG
>PLTL01000013.1 GCA_003164475.1 Candidatus Dormiibacterota bacterium
GCGCGGCTACGTGGATAGCGGCCGCACCGGTGCCAAGGCCGGCGAGGGCTTTTACCGCTACCCCGATCCGGCGTACGCCGCTCCCGACTTCGTGCAGGGCAAGTAGCACCCGACACTGCCACCAACGGAGAGAACCATGGCAGAAGCTGTGAAGCCGCCAGCGTCCCGGACGGGGCTTGCGACGCCCGCCCTGGCGAGCGCATTCAGCATGCCGGTCATATCGCCTCTGACCGAGCGGCCGCCCTATCGCTACCGGGACTGCAAGGCGGTGAACATCCTCTTCACGACCGATTCCACGGTCCTCGAAGGGCTCGTGCCGCCTCCGCTGACGCCCGATCTCGATCAACCCTCGGTGCTCTACATCGGCCACTTCGAGCTCGCCGACTACGACCTGCCCTACAACGAGGCCGGACTTCTGGTGCCCGTGGTGCGCGACGGCAAACCGGCGGGGTCCTTCGCGGTGGTCCTGTACCTGGACCGAGCCAACCCGATCGTCGGCGGTCGAGAGGTCTATGGCTGGCCCAAGAAAGACGCGGATCAGATCCTCGTCAACGAGGAGGACGGGAGGATCCTCGCCGAGGTGACCCGCTACGGCAGGAAGATCATCAGGGTCACCCTTGCCGTCCGGCAGAAGGTCGATACCATCCCGGAGCGCGCCAACAGTCCCATCTGCTTCCTGAAGGTGATCCCGTCCGTGCAGGTGGATGCTCCGCCCGACGTGCTCAAGCTCAACTCCCTAGTGATCGATCCCGACGTCATCACCGAGCTGCGGGTGGGGGAGGGGACCCTGGAGTTCGGCGATTCACCGTATGACCCCTTCCTGGCGAAGATTCCCGTCCGGCAAGTGGTCTACTCCGAGGTCATCGTCCACTACTTCACCCTGGGGTACGGGGAGGTCCTGATCGACTATCTGGCCGATCGTCGGGACTGACATTCTGGTCAGCCGGCAGCTCGGGATCAGCTCCGCACTGATAGGTGGTGCGATGCCTCAGCGCGGTCGGGGAGACCGTCCAGCCATCGCCCGAGCAGGTGGGGATCCTGGGCATCGTCGCCTACTTCGGACAGATCACCCGGACCCAGATCGAGGCCTTCCGCGGCGAGGGGGACATGGCGGTGACAGCGCCTCGGTGCTCGGCCGCATGGTCCGCCAGGGGCTGCTCGCCAAGGTCCGCTCCGATTGCGGCCTCGGTGCCCCTTACGTCTACTCGGTTACCGCCAAGGCGTTGCGGGCGTGAGAACCTGCGGGCGGCGCGTTCGGCGACGGCGGAAGGCCCGGCTGGGAACCACCGCCGCTCGGCCCTCGGCGCCAACCCCGCGACGGAGTGATCGGGCACCCGCCCCGAGGGGCCGGAGACCCGGGGTGCCGGCGGGTCGGCGGGCATGATGCCCAGCCGTCAGTGGTCACTCGCCGGGGGCGCTGATGGCGGCGGTGGCCGGCCAGCAGGAGTGACCCCTTGGTCGACAGGCCTGAGCGCGGTCCAATCACCGTGTGCGGCTGCGGGCCAATCTTCTGGAACTACCAGGGTCAATTGGCCCTAGGGAATATGAGTATCGGCAGAGTATGCTTCCGATCGTTTCGATGAGCGCCATAGCGTTTCCAGGGTTCGTGGGAGGCCCCCGGGGAGTGGCTCGATCCGCCGCCCGACGCATCACTTCACGATGAGCAGGAAAGCCCGGCCGAGCCTGCGCGCCGCCGCGGCGGTGATCGTGGTCGCGGCTGTCCTGGTGGGCCTGGTCGCCTATCTGCGGACCGTGAACATCCAAGTCCTGAATCCCAAGGGCACCATCGCCCTCGAAGAGTTCCACCTCATCGTCTTCGCCGCCGCCCTCAGCCTCCTGGTGGTCGTTCCCGTCTACGTCGTCGCCGTCGCCTTCGCGGTGAGATACCGCGAGGGTCGTGGCAACGCGACGTACGACCCCACCCTGGAGGGCAACACCAAGGTGGAGCTGGTGTGGTGGGGGCTGCCCACCCTGCTCATCGTGGTGCTCTCGGTGGTGACCTGGCTCAGCTCCCAGACGCTGGATCCCTACCGCTCACTGGGCCCGAGCGCCCCGACCACCACCGTCCAGGTCGTGGCCCTGGACTGGAAATGGCTGTTCATCTACCCCGACGAGCACATCGCGTCGGTGAACCGGCTGGTGATCCCCGAGGGCGCCCCCGTCCGCCTGCTGATCACCTCCGACGCACCCATGAACTCGCTCTGGATCCCTCAACTGGCCGGCCAGATCTATGCGATGCCCGGGATGCAGACCCAGCTCAACCTGAAGGCCACCGCTCTGGGCAGCTTCACCGGCCTCTCGGCCAACATCAGCGGAGCCGGCTTCTCGACCATGAACTTCCAGGCCGTGTCGGTCTCGGCCGCCGGTTTCCAGGCCTGGGTCGAGAGGGCCCGAGGCTCGGCGGAGCACCTGGACGCGGCGAGCTATGCGAGCCTCGCTCAACCGTCGTCGAATGCCCCGGTGTCCTACTACGTCGACGATGACGCGCAGCTCTTCGAGACCATCGTGGGCAGCTACCACCAGGGGTCGAGCGCGGCGGTCGGCATGACCGCGGCGGTGGCCGGCGGCGGGCGCGCCGGGCCGGCCCACGAGGCGGCCTGATGACCGTCGCCGGGATCTTCGGACGGCTCACCTGGAGCAACCTCTTCCCGAGCGTGCTGGTGACCCAGACGGCGGTGGTCTCGATGGGGCTCGGGCTGGTCGCCGTGGTCGCCCTGGTGACCTACCTGCGGCGCTGGCGCTGGCTCTGGAACGAGTGGCTGACCACGGTCGACCCCAAGCGGATCGGGGTCATGTACATCATCGTGGCGGTGCTGATGCTGGTCAGGGGTGGGGTCGACGTGATCCTCATGCGCGGCCAGCAGGTGACCTCGGTGGGGGCCGCCGCCGGCGTGGTCCCGACCAGCACCTTCCAGCAACTCTTCTCAGCTCACGGCACGATCATGATCTTCTTCGTCGCTATGGGGTTGATGTTCGGCATCATCAACCTGGTGGTGCCGCTCCAGATCGGGGCTCGCGACGTGGCCTTCCCGTTCCTGAACGCCACCAGCTTCTGGCTGTTCTGTTCCGGGATGGTGCTCATCAACGCCTCCCTCGGCGTGGGTGAGTTCTCGGCCGCGGGATGGCTCGCCTACCCGCCGCTCTCCGAACTCCAGTACAGCCCGGGGGTGGGGGTCGACTACTGGATCTGGAGCTTGCAGATCGCCGGCATCGGCAGCCTGCTCTCGGGGATCAACTTCTTCGTCACCATCCTCCGGATGCGCTGTCGGGGGATGACCCTGATGCGCATGCCACTCTTCAGCTGGAGCGTGCTGTGCAGCATGTTCCTGGTCATGTTCGCCTTTCCCGTCCTCACCGTGACCCTGACCCTGCTCTTTCTCGACCGGGCCGTGGGAGCCCACTTCTTCACCGCGGCCGCGGGCGGCGACATGATGATGTACGTCAACCTGATCTGGGCATGGGGCCACCCTGAGGTGTACATCCTCGTGCTGCCTGGCTTCGGGATCTTCTCGGAGGTGGTCGCGACCTACTCACGAAAGCCGCTCTTCGGGTATGTCTCGATGGTCCTGGCGCTGGCCGCCATCACCCTGCTCTCCTTCACGGTCTGGGTGCACCACTTCTTCACCATGGGGGCGGGGGCCGACGTCAACGCCTTCTTCGGGATCATGACGATGATCATCGCCATCCCCACCGGGGTGAAGATCTTCAACTGGCTGGCCACGATGTATCGGGGCCGGATCCATTTCAGCGCGCCCATGTACTTCTTCATGGGCTTCATCTTTCTGTTCACGATCGGCGGGGTCGCCGGGGTCATGCTGGCGATGCCGGCCATCGACTATCAGCTCCACAACAGCCTGTTCCTGGTCGCCCACTTCCACACCATGATCGTCAGCGGGGTGGTCTTTGGTGACTTCGCCGGGCTGATCTACTGGCTTCCCAAGATCATCGGCTTCAAGATGGACGATCGGCTCCTCAAGTACTCGGCGTGGTGCTGGATCGTGGGCTTCGTGCTCGCCTTCGGACCCCTCTACCTGCTCGGCTTCATGGGGGCGACCCGGCGGACCAGCCACTACGCCTCCGACACCGGCTGGCAGCCGCTCTTCGCGGTGGCGGGCCTGGGTGTGGTGATCATCGCAGTGGGCGTGGCGATCATGTTGCTGCAACTGCTGCTCAGCGTGCAACGGCGAAAGCAGAACCGCGACACCACCGGGGATCCGTGGAACGGCCGGACCCTGGAGTGGTCGATCCCCTCTCCCGCCCCGGTCTACAACTTCGCGGTGCTGCCCGTGGTGGAGGGCAGGGACGCGTTCTGGGCGGCCAAGCAGCGGGGCGACGCCTCCGGCGCCGCAGCGGTCCGCTATGTGGACATCCTGCTGCCGGCCAACACCCCGGCCGGGCTGGCGATCGGGATGCTGGCGTTCGTGGTCGGCTTCGCCCTGATCTGGCAGATGTACTGGGCGACCCCGCTGGCGATCCTCGCCATCATCGTGGTCCTGGCGATCCGCACCACCGCCACCGATGACAGTGAGCGCGTCATCACCGCGGCCGAGGTGGAGGGGATCGAGCGGTCCCGGGCGAGGGCGGATCTCGCATGAGCGTACAGGCCGCGCGCGCCGTTCAACACCTCGACCACGAGGTGGAGGCCGACGACCGCGCCGTGTTCGGCTTCTGGGTCTATCTCATGACCGACTGCGTGCTCTTCGCGAGCCTGTTCGCGACCTACGCGGTCCTGCACAAGAACACCGCGGGCGGCCCGTCCGGCCACCAGCTCTTCGATATGCCCTATGTGCTCGCCGAGACCATGGCCCTGCTCACGAGCAGCTTCACTTGCGGTCTGGGGATGCTGGCGGCACGCGACGGCCGGAGGAACGCGGTGGTCGCCTGGTTCACCGCGACCTTCGCGCTCGGCCTCACCTTCCTCACTCTGGAGCTCGCCGAGTTCCACCACCTGGCCACCACTGGGGCGGGGTGGTCGCGGAGCGGCTTCCTCTCCGCGTACTTCACCCTGGTCGGGACCCACGGAGTCCACATCACGATCGGATTGATCTGGATGGTGGTGATGATCAGCCGGGTGCTGGGGCCGGGGCTGACCCGGGGCAACGTCCGCCGCCTCACCCTGCTCAGCATCTTCTGGCACTTCCTGGATCTGGTCTGGATCTTCATCTTCACCATCGTCTACCTGATGGGATCGGCGCGGGTATGAGCCAGCACGCCGGCACCGAGCGGCTCGATTCGGGATTGGCCCATGCCGGGGTGCGCTCCTACGTCAGTGGGTTCGCGATCTCGATCCTCTTCACGATCGCGGCCTACCTCATGGTCACCGATCGGGTGCTACCCACCGGACCGCTGATCGCCGTGATCCTGGTCGTCGCGCTGGCCCAGTTCGGCACCCAGCTGTACTGCTTCCTTCACCTCGGCACCGAGTCGCGGCCGCGCTGGAAGCTCCTCATGTTCATCGCCATGGCGATCATCGTGCTGATCCTGGTGCTCGGCTCGCTCTGGATCATGCGCAACCTCGACAGCCGGATGACCACTCCTCAGCAGGAGCAGTACATGAACTCCCAGGGGGGGATCTAGGCGATGCGAGGCTGGCGGGCCTACCTCGCGGTGGCCAAGCCGTCGATGGTCCTGGCCAACGTGCTCACCGCCGCGGCGGGCTTCATGCTCGCCGCTCGAGGTCGGGCCACCTTCACCCTGGCGCCGGCGCTGCTGGGTACGGCGCTGGTGGCGGCGGCCGCGTGCGCGGTCAACAACCTGACGGATCGGGAGATCGACCGGAGGATGCCGCGCACTCGGAACCGGCCCCTGGCAACCGGGACGGTGTCGGCGGGCAGGGCGATGGCGCTGTACGGGCTCCTGGGCGGCGCCGGGGTCGCCGTCCTGGCCGTGTTCGTCAACTGGCTCACGGTCGCCATCGGCACCGGCGCTTTTCTCCTCTACACGGTGGGCTACGCGCTGGCCAAGCGGCGCTCAGCTCACGCAACCGTGATCGGCGCCCTCCCCGGGGCGGCCTCGGTGGCGGGGGGATACTGTGCCGTCAGGGGACGGATCGACGCCACCGTGGTGGTGCTCTTCGTGATGCTGGCGCTCTGGCAGATTCCGCATTTCGCGGCGATCGCCATCTACCTCGGCGATGAGTACCGTGCCGCCGGTCTGCCCGTGATGATCGTGGCCGAGCGCATGCGAGCCACCAAGCTGGAGATGGTGCTCTGCATGGGGGCATTCCTGGGCGCGGCCGCCGCGCTCACGCTGGTCGGCGGTGCCGGGATCACCTCACTGGTCATCGCAGCGACCGTCGGTGCCGCGTGGTTGGCGCTCGGCCTTCGCGGCTTCAGGGCAGTGGACGACACCGCCTGGGGGCGCAGGGTGTTCCGCTTCTCCCTGGTGGTGATGGTTGCGATCTCGGTATCGATCGGGGTGGGCGGGATCCTGCCCTGAGGCCGGGCTCAGGGGCGTTCGCGGAGGAGGCGGCGTGCCATCTCTACCAGGTGTGTGACGAGTGAAAGCAGGGTCTTGGAGACGGCCACCGATGACCTGGACGCCTCCGTGATCGGTGGCGAGGGGAGGCCGGCTTCATGAGCGCCTTCGGCAAGGCCAGCCTTGTCCTCGGTGCCGCCGCAGACGTCTACACCATCGTTGCTGAAGGTGATCCCGTCCGTGCAGGTGGATTCTCTCCCCGATGTGCTCGAGCTCAACTCCCTGCTGATCGATCCTGATGTGATCACCGAATTGCGGGTGGGGGAGGGGACCCTGGAATTCGGCGATTCACCGCATGACTCCTCCCTGGCGAAGATTCCCGTCCGGCAGGTCGTCTACTCCGAGGTCATCGTCCACGACTTCACCTTGGGGTACGGGGAGGTCCTGATCGACTACCTGGCAGATCGTCGGGACTGACGGCCTGGTCAGCCGGCGGCTCGGGATCAGCTCCGCGCTGATGTCCGAGGCAGACGCGCCCCGTGACGGCTACCCTGGCGAATTGTCTGGGCCGGCGAGACTGAGGATCGCCACGTAGCAGATCACCGCCAGAGCAAATCCGGCCGACATGAGCATCGAACTGATGTTCTGGTTGAACTTGAGGAAGCTGGCCCCATTGAAGCCGGCGAAGATAATCGCCGTGAGCCCCCCGGCGGCCAGCCAGACCGCGGCCCGGCGCCCGGCGCGCACCGAATGGACCACCAGCTCGATGCCGCTCAGGAGCAGGACGGTGCCGATGGCCACGTGGACGATGAGCAGCGGCAGCCCGCTGGTGAAGCTCCAGAGGACGCTGCTCAGCGCGCCGCTCAGGTACGGACCGCTGCCGGCCCCGGGGTGATGGGTCGGGATGGTCACGTATAGGTTGAGGGACACTGAGAACTTCGGGCCGGGGCACACGTGCGCGCCGCCGCACTATGCCACTTGTTCCTGAGAAGATACATTATCAGGAGTAAGAAGCGGGACCAGAGAGACGTCGACGGCAACGCCCCCCATCGCCCCCTCTCGGCCCGGATCAGGCGGTGAGCACGTTGACCCACCTGACCTGGCTGAAGCGCGCGAAGTCGGTGTCCGCCGAGCACACCTGGAGGCCATGCTCGATGGCGAGCGCGCCCAGGTGGGCGTCGGATATCAGGTTGCCCCGCAGGTCCGCGGAGGTGATCAGGCCACCCAGCACCGCCGCGTGGCTGGCCGTTGGCTGCGGGATCCAGGCGTTGTCGCAGGTGAGCCACTCTTCGACGTAGATCCACGCCTGCTCGGCGGTGAGCGGCCGGTCCAGGGCCCTCGGGTGGGTGACGATCCGGAGGAAGGCGGTGATGCTGGGCCATGCGAACCCCACGCGGCGGGGCCCGTTCAACACCCCCTCCAGCCAGGTCGCCACCCGCTCATGGAAGGGGCTCGCCGAGTCGGCGGCGTACAGCAGCACGCTGGCGTCGATCAGCATCAGCGNNGCCCGGCACGGATCAGCTGATTGACAGCCGCGCTGAGACCCACGGACCCACCACGGCGCAGCTGGTCGACGGCGGCGGCCACATCGTCATCGAGATCCACGGTTGTTCGCATGCATCCAGCATACATCATGATGCTCAGTTACGCGCATCATGATGTGCAGCGGTGCCGTCTCCCCTCTTCCTCCATCAGGTCCCGGACGGCCGGGTGACCTCGAAGACCAACTCCTGACCATCGATCTCATCCATCTGCACGCCGGTCTGGACGAACCCCACCTTGCGGACGACCGCCAGAGACGCCAGGTTGGCCGGAGCCACGGAGGCGAAGACGGTCATCTCCCCCCGCTCCCAGGCCCACGCCACCAGGGCCGCCGCCGCTTCAGTGGCGAGACCCTGCCCGCGGTGCGCCGGGAAGACCGTGTAGCCGATCTCCGCGCGCCCGACCGCCCGGGGAGGCCCGTGGAAACCGCAGTGCCCGGCGACGGCTCCGTCGGAGCGCCGGACCATGAGACGCGCGCACCAGGCTCGCAGATCGGGGTTGGCCCGCAGCCGCTCCAGCTGCACCTTGAGGAAGAAGTCATCAGAGCCATCGAGAGCCGGGAACTCGGCGGGCAGGTCCACTCCCTGCAGCCTGCACGCCTCCCGGTGGTCCCGCCTGGCCAGCGCCTCGAGCGCCGCCTCGTGAAGTAGGACCAGTGACAGCCGCTCGGTCCTGATCGAGGCCGTGGGGATAACGTCGGGGGGCTGACCGGGGAGCGCCACCGGATCAGCGTGGCACGGGTGCTCGACGAGATGGCCCGTCGCCTCGACGGCTCCCGTCCGCTCCTCCCCGGCCTCCTCCGGCTCAAGGTGCGCGACAGATCCGCGGCGAGGGTCAGGCCGGCCCTCGAGCAGCGCCGGCCACGCCCGGCAGCTCGCTGACCTCGGCCGGCGAGTCGCCGGCTGATGGCATGCGCCGCCATGCGCGGCCGGCAAAGGTCATGTGGACGTCGCTGATCCGGCGTTCCAGAA
>PLTL01000181.1 GCA_003164475.1 Candidatus Dormiibacterota bacterium
CCTCCCGGATGCAGGTGCCCTGGACATAGTCGTGGGAGACGCACTCCACCGGGGCCACCTCCCCCTCCACCACCTGGACCACGTCGAGTACCGACATCGAATCGGGGTCTCGGGTGAGGCGGTAGCCGCCCCGGACGCCGCGGGTGGAGTCGACGAGGCCGCCCCGTCGGAGCTGGGCGGCCAGCTGCTCGAGGTAGGAGAGGGGCAGGTGCTCGGTGCGGGAGACCTCGGCGAGGCTCATCGGCCCCTTCCCGTAGGCCCGCGCGAACTCGATCATCATCCGCAGGCCGTAGTGAGCCTTGGAGCTCACCCGCATGCTGAACGACGCCGCATTCGAAATCCCGACCGTCATACCGGGAATTGTAGCCGGTGGGGGCGGTCAGCCGCCCCGGGGACGGGATCATGCCTGGCGAACGCCCAGCAGTCGCGGCCGGCGCGGGCGCTGCGGGAAGCAGGGTAGCTTCCATCCATGGCAGTACCAGAAGTGGTAATCCCAGATCGTGAAGCCTCCCCCCTCGAGCTTCGTCGGCTGGGCGGCCGCGCTCAACCTGCTTGCCGAAACGGCGAGTCCCCAGGCGCCCTCCGTCGTCGTCCTGGACGAACTGCCGTATCTCCTCGAAAGCGAGCCGGGGTTCGAGGCAGTGCTCCAGGAGGTCTGGGACCGGCGGATGGAGAGCCGCCCGGTCCTGCTCATCCTGATCGGCCCCGATCTGCGGATAATGAAGGCCCTCGCTTTCGAAAGCCTGAATTGCCCCGCCGAGATTGGGTTCTATCGCAAATGAGTGACCCCTTGGTCATGGTCCCTAGCCGACACCGACCAGAGAATGTTCGCGCCTCTGCCAAGCGTGGCGCGACACGGGTGCCACGGCTGATCTCATCTTCGGCTTTGATGATGACGATCCGCACGGTGGCGAAACTGTCGCGGGATTTGCCCATGGTAACGACGTCGCCATCGGCATCTTGGATGCGCCGATCGACACGAGCTTCGCGCTGTACCGCCCCAACCCCCCCTTCGCCATCGGGCCGGCGCTGCGCAGCGGCAAGCCCTACGTGGCTAGGCACATGAGCTGGTACGCGGACACGCTGCACCGCACCGAGGAGGAACGGTACTACGTGGCCCATGCTTCCGGCTCGTCAACTTGGGCGGCTTATCTGAAGGAGCGCGGCCATG
Organism: Candidatus Dormiibacterota bacterium; assembly: GCA_003164475.1. The sequence continues at coordinate 1,172 of PLTL01000181.1, forward strand.
CCTGACCTCTCGGAATTGGCGAGCAAGTACGCCAAGTACCGACAAAGGCCCCGTAGAAGATTCGGCGAATGGCTCTTGGGTGGGGCACAACACAGGCGGGAAGCCCGACAGATGGTGATCTCTCTCCTCTGCCCCTCCCGCGGACGCCCCGAGAACCTTCGAAGACTCGTCGCGAGTATCGAGCATACAGCCTCCCGATCGGACCAGTTGGAGATGATCGCCTACTTGGACACGGACGACCCGTCGTGCTGGGAATCCGCCCAAATCCTCGTGAAGGGTCTAAAGAGGACCACGGTGATCTTCGGCCCCCGGATTGTCATGGCCGAGTGCTGGAACAGGTGCTTTGCCATATCGTCGGGATCGATTCTCTTTCAGTGTGCGGACGACATTGTATTCCGGACCCCGGATTGGGATGAAGCGATCAAGCGGCAGTTTGACGACTGCCCTGACCAGATTCTTTTCGTCCACGGCCGCGACGGGCATCAGGACGGACGATTGGGAACCCACGGTGCTGTGAGTCGTAGATGGGCCGAAGCGCTCGGGTACTTCGTCCCGCCTTACTTCTCATGTGATTGGACCGATACGTGGCTGAACGAGGTTGCGGACTCTTTAGGTCGGAGGCGATATCTCCCCGAGATCTTTATCGAGCACATGCATCCTGATGCCGGGAAGGCGGAGATGGACCAGACCCACTTGGACCGAATGGCGCGGGGAGCAAGGGACAATGTCAATCAGCTCTACAAAGACAAGTTGCCCGAACGGCAGAGGGACGCGGAGATTCTCCGGGCGCTGATGTCATGAAGAGGGTTCTGATCACCGGGATCTCTGGATTTATCGGACAGGCCCTCGCGAAGCGATTCGCGGACGGTTTTGAGGTCCACGGGGTATACGAATCCCCGAAGTCGAAGGCTAAGAACCCCGAGATCGCGTTAGGTCACAAATACCTCGCAGACCTCACCGATCATGCTGCGATCGAGGGATTGATCCAAGACCTCCAGCCCCACGTCGTGATCCACCTGGCCGCCAAGAGCGAGGTGGCGCTCTCCTTTGACAACTACCTCCAAGTATCGGAGGTGAACTACGTCGGGACGGTTAACCTGGCCGAAGCCAATCGGAAGCGCAACCCCCAACTGGAGCTGTTCTGCATGGCCTCCACGATGGAGACCTACGGGCACCACGATCGAAAGGATGGCCCGTTCACCGAGGACACGCCCCAGTATCCGATGGCCCCCTATGCCGTTGCTAAGTTGGCCTGCGAGAAGTACCTCAGGTACATGGAGTACGCCTACGGCTTCCCGTCGGTCATTCTGAGACAGACCAATGCGTACGGACGGACAGACAACGCTTTCTTTATCGTCGAGCGGATCATCTCCCAGATGCTCGAATCTAACGTTTGCAGGCTCGGCAACCCCGATCCCTATCGCAATTTCCTCTTCATCAACGATCTAGTCGACCTCTACGAGTTGTTGCTGGCAGAGCCGACCAAAGTACGCGGCCAGACTTTCGTCACCGGGCCGCCGAACGCGGTACAGATTCGAGACTTGGCGGTTCTCATCCAAGAGAAACTGGACTGGGGCGGGGAGATCGAATGGCACACCCAACCTCCCAGGCCGGGGGAGATCTACTACCTGGAGTCGGATGGGTTGAAGCTTGAGCAACATCTTGGCTGGAAGGCGAAGACCAGCATATCCGAGGGGCTTGATCGAACGATCGAAGTCTGGAGGACTCGGCCATCCGCGTCGTAGTCTCGTTCACCCATAGGCCAGAGTTCCAGTTCGTGACTTGGACATTCTGATCTGCACCGTCGAGCGGCGAAGGGAAAGTCTGACCCGTCTTCTGGAGGCACTGGCTCCCTAGATCGTCCCCGGCGTCGGGGTGCGGATCTACCGCGACAACTTGGAGCATGACTACAGCGAGGCGTGCAATGCCCTGGTTGCGGCAGCCGAGGCCGAGTACGTCTCCTCCTTGGCGACCGCTCTGACATGGCTACGCGAAGTTTGGTGCCGAAATTGCACACGCGTGTCGGTCGGGGCTTGGTCGAGTCGCCCGCGTGAGCAACGGCATACTTGACACGTGCCAACAGCATCGAGGTCGACTGGTCGGGATTCGGGAGCAGCGCTTGCAGCGTCGGCTTCGTGGGGACGGTGAAGCTGCACCCGCACATGCCGGTCGCGACTCTGACGTCCGCGGCCTCGTGTGCCCAGCTCAGGCCGTCCCGGGGATCCACTCCGGCGCCCGTCATGTGGCCTTGTCCCGAGCGAGGGTCGCGCATGGAGGTCTGAAGGTCGTGCTCGGCCCCGACGAGCTGCTGGCCGCCGGGCCCGCCTGAGCCGTCAGGGTCGGACAGTCCGACGTCGTCCGCCATCGCGTACTCGGGCCGCCGCCGCCTGGACCCGCTCCGCGGCCGCTTCGACCAGAGCGCGGGTGGAGGAGCGACCGAGGCTCAGCCGTAGCGCGCAGCCCGCCAGCTCCCCGAACGCCATGGCCTCGAGGACGTGGGAGGGGATCGGAGCTCCGCTGGAGCAGGCGCTTCCCGCCGAGGCGCACACGCCCAGCTCGTCGAGGACGGCGAGCAGGAGGTCGCTGCGGCACCCCGGGACCACGAAGCTGCAGTGGCCGGGGAGCCGTTCGGAGCGAGAGCCCGTAGTTTCGATGCCGGCAACGGACTCGGTCAGCAGGTCGGTGAGCCACCCGGCCAGCCTGGACATCTCGGTCGCGTCCGCCTCGCGCCTCCGCTCCGCCAGCTCTGCCGCGACCCCGAAGCCGACGATGCCGGCGACGTTCTCGGTCCCGCTTCGGCGACCCCGTTCCTGGCCCCCGCCTGTGACCTGCGCCTCCGGGAAGACGCCGTGCCGGGCCACCAGCGCGCCTACCCCCTGGGGCCCGTAGGCCTTGTGGGCGCTGAGGGTCAGCAGATCCACCCCGAGCGCGTCGAGACCCAGCGGGAGCCGCCCCAGCGCCTGGACGGCGTCGGTGTGGACCAGGACCCCGGGCCTGCTGGCGCGCGCGGCGGCGGCGATCCCAGGGACGTCCTGCACCGTGCCCACCTCGTTGTTGGCGAGCATCACCGAGACCAGGACCGTGTCGGGCCGGACGGCGGCGCCCACCTTCGCCGGATCGACCCGGCCCGAGTGGTCACACGCGACGACGGTCAGCTCGGCGCGTGCCGCCGCCGCTAGCCCCCGGGCGGTGGTGAGAACGGCCTCGTGCTCTACTGCGCTGACCACCAGATGGTGGCCGCGCTCCGGGCCCCAGCGCTCCAGCACGCCTCGCAAGGCGAGGTTGTCGGCCTCGGTACCCCCCGAGGTGAAGATCACCTCCCGGGACGCGCAGCCGGCGGCGGCGGCCACTTGGTCACGCGCCGCGTCGACCGCGGCGCGGGCGCGGCGGCCGAGCTCGTGGAAGGAGGAGGGGTTGCCGAAGCGCTCGCCCAGCCAGGGCAGCACGGATGCTCGCACCGCGGGATCGAGCGGGGTGGTGGCGGCGTGATCCAGGTAGATGGGCTGCGCCGGCTCTGGGTGTTCCGCGAAGCCGGGGTCCAGGGTGCGGGTAGGGTGCCTATGCTCCACGTCGAGCCAGTCTAGGAGGCCGGGTCAAGGCGCCCCACGCGGGTCGCGGGCACTGGGCCGCCCTCAGGGTGGCGAGAGGTCGGCGAGCAGGTTGCCGGGCCACACCATGATGGTCGTGCCGGCCACCGTGGTCATCTCGCTCGGTGGGCCCAGGGACGCCTCGACCACGGCCCGGTCGGTGGTGTCGCTCCCGTCGAGGAGGACGAAGGTGGCCGGTGCATCCTCGCGGTCGTACCAGGCCGCCGTGGTGTGCCAGAGGAACGGCGCCACCGCGCCCGAGGTCGTGCTGATCGCCCGGACCGTGATCGCATCGTGGGTGCTCACCGTCACCACGTTCGCGTCCCAGTAGGTGGCCAGGCCGTGGGTCGCTCCGTGCGCCGACAGCCAGGCGGTCACCGCCGTGAGCGGTGCCGGCGCCGGCTGAGCGGTGATGGCGCCGGCTGCGAAGACGGCGGCATAGGCGGCGCCGAGGGCCAATCCTCCAAGCCAGAGGCGAGGGCGCACCGCCATCAGCCGGGGCACTCCCTCGCGTCCGGCCAGGACGGCCCCGAAGCCCAGGAGGGGGAGGAGGTACCGGGCCGAGGTGAGATCCGTCGCCTGCTGACCGACGATGTAGGCGGCGGCGTCGGCGAGCATGCCGAGGGCGAGGATCCGGGACACCAGGTCGAGTGCCAGCCAGCGCCGAGGCCGGAGCAAGAAGGCCAAGACGCCTACCACCAGGGCCAGCCCGCAGAGGTGGAGGAGGATCGAGAGCCAGGCCAGGCCGGTCGGCCGGCTCAGAAAGTCCGCTCCGAAGAGGGTGAGGAGGGCCTGGCCCCCCACGGCCAGGTTGTGACTGAGCGAGGAGACCGGGTACGGCAGGCCGTACCCGCCGCCGAGCAGGGGGGCGGCGGTGTACCCCCCCAAACTCCGGATCCCCCACCAGGCCAGCGGCGCGGCGACCGCGGAGGAGATCCCGATGAAGATCAGCCCCAGATCGCCGCGGGTACCCTGGTGCCGCCCGACCGCCAGGTCGAGGACCGCCACCGCGGCGACGGCGCAGCCGCCCACGGCCGCCGCCAGGGGATCCCCGATGCTCGCCACCGCCAGCGCCAGCCAGGCGAGCACCAGCCACACCCTCGTTCGGCGGGCACCCTGGAGGGCCAGGCAGGCGACCAGCAGCAGGAGGAGGCTGGCGGCGTGGTCGGTCCCGGCGGGCAGCAGGACGCCGGACGGGGAGGAGGGGCCGCTTCCGGGAAGGATCAGGGCTTGGGAGGCGAGCAGGGTTCCGGTCACCAGCATGGCCACCGCCCGGGCCCGGCCCCGGAGCCGGCCGGCCGCCAGCCAGATGCCGGCCAGGACGACACCGGCGCCGAGCAGACCCGCGGCCTCGTACTCGACGGCGGAGGTCAGCCCCTGGAACCACTCCAGGAGGGCCAGCAGGGGGAGCTTGTCGGTGAAGAAGCTGTCGGAAGGGAGCGTCCAGCCGCCCAGCAGCACGTTGCCGTGGGCCATGGCCCAGCCCTCCAGCACCGAGCTGGCCTGGTCGGAGTTGAGCGGGACCTGCCGGCTGAGCCGTGCGATCGCCACCGCGAGCACCAGACCCAGGACGGCGGTGGCGGCGGCCTGGCCCGCGCGGTGGTGGTCTTTCCGGGCTGGTTCCACGTCGGGGCAGTCTAGGCGGAGCTCCGACCTGAGACGCCGCCGGGCACGCCCTGGGGGGATCGTGGACGGGCGATCACGCGGCGGCCCCCCTCCATGGGGAGAGGGTGCGGATCACGCCGAACTCGGCTACCATGCAACATCCCGGGTGACGCAGTGGCGTCGCACGGAGGGGAGTAGAGANNAGCTGCTCAGCCGCCTCCTCGGCGATCTGGCCCGGCTGGACACGCCCGACCAGACCCGCTTCGACGAGTACCTCGATACTGAGGCGCTCGACGCGGTGCGCGGCGACCCGCAGACGTACCAGCTGATCGGCCGCGCCGCCCATTCCCTGGCGGACGGGGGGGAGCGCTGCGTGACCGCCGCCTACTGGCGGGAGGACGGTACCGACGAGGTCGACGTCGAGTTGGAGGTCGCCGACGACGAGGTGGTGTGGGGACCGACGCTCGCCCCAGTCCTCGCCGGGCCGCTGAGCCACCACCTGAGCGCCACCGTGGACTGCCGCGAGGGCCGGATCGAGCGCCTCGAGCTGGGGTAGGCAGGCCGGAGGTCAGTCGGTCAGCGCCGTTACTGGAACCAGCCGGCGACGTCGACGACGGCGTTGATGGTGCCGAGGTCGTTGAAGAGGTCGATGGCCCCCGCGTTGCCCCGGTGGTGGCCAGCTGGACTATTGCCAGGTTGGGCGTGTTCTGGTTGGCGTTGACGTTGAGATCACTGGCGTTGGGCAACGAGACACCGGCCGGGTAGAGGGCCAGGTACGTGAAGGAGCTACCTCGCACGGCGGTGACATTGGCGATCATCGCCAGCGGCGCGCTGCCACCGCCAGGAGTCGGGAAGCCTTCCGCCCCTGCCACCGGAATCGTGCGGGTTCCACCGGGGCCGAGACTGGTCCCCGAGCACGCGGTCGTGTAGCCGACGGAGGCGCCGCGGCGGGTGTCGCAGGTGCGGAACAGCCGCAGTGCCCGGTACGCCCCCACAGACACATAGGTGTAGCCATTGGCACGCGGACGCGTCCGCAGAAGTGACTGCTTTCGCCGGATTAACACCATCTGCGGATTACGGGCGTACCGGCTGGGAGCGGCAAGCGCTCTGCCACCCAATCGACGACCTGTTTTGCAGACGGGGGAGGGGTTGGGCGAACAGATGTGCCCGACGAGGCCGGTTCGGTCGGACGCGGCCCGATTGCCAGGAGCGGCGAAAGGTAGAATCAAACGCCCGTGAAGATCACTGAGAAGCGGCTCCGCTCGGCCCGATGGCTGATCGGCCATGGAATCGAGATCGGTGCTCTCCACAATCCTCTGCCCGTCCCCGAGGGCGCCGTGGTCAGCTATGTGGACCGCCTGCCGGTCGACGCCCTGCGCCAGCACTACCCCGAGCTCGCCGACGAGGCCCTCGTCCCCATCGACCTCATTGGTGATGCCGAGGACCTGTCTCAGATCCCGGATGCCTCGCAGGACTTCGTCATCGCAAACCACCTGCTGGAGCACCTGGAGAACCCTCTGCGCGGGCTCGTGGAGATGCATCGTGTGCTGCGCCCCGGGGGGGTCCTCTACGTGGCCCTCCCCGAGCCGCGGATCACGTTTGACCGCAAGCGCGAGCTCACCTCCGTGGAGCATGTCGTCGCGGAGTTTCGCGATGGCACCGAATCGACTCGGGAAGCGCACTACCGCGACTACGTGGAGCTTGCCGAACCGCTGAACGAGTTTGTGGCCGACGGCGTCGCGACTGGACCTGCCCGTGTCCGTGAGCTCACGGACCTTTCGTACAGCATCCACTTCCACGTGTGGCGGCCGGACACCTTCCTCGAGGTGATCACCGCCGCCCGCCGGGAGGCGGGAGTCGTCCTCGAGCCGCTCGAGTTCAGCGCTTGCCGTCCCGGTCTGGACGATGAGTTCATCTTTGTCTTCGCAAAGGGGGTCGGTGATCTGCCTCCGATCCCCCCTCGAGAGGACCCCGCCCACGTCGAGCGCGATCGCCTTCGCAACGAATTGGAGGGGCGCCTTGCCGAGCGGGAGGGGCGCATCGTGACCCTTGCGGCGTCCAACCAAGCTGCGACAGCCCGGGTGATCGAGGTGGAGGAGGCGCTCCAGGAGAGGGTGAATCAACTCATCGAGAAGGACAGGGAGCTCCAGGAGATGGGCAAGGTCGTTGCCGCTTACGAGGGCAGCTCCGCGTTCCGCATCGCACGCCGGGTCCGTTCGGTCTTGCGCCATGCGGTTCCCGGCGGCTCGCGCTGGGACCGTCCCCTCGCGGCCGACCCCCACGGCGGGCAGCGGGAGCGCGACACTGAACGCGACGCTGCGCCGAAATGACATCGGCCGGGGGCGACAGTTCTGAGGGGGCGAGTCAGCATGACGGCCAGGAGCCGTCGTTTGCGCAGCTCAGGCGTGAGCTGGATGACGCGCACGTCCTTCTCGCCGGTATCCAAGGCTCAACGACGTTCCGCGCAGCGGCTAAGGCGAGCCGCGTGGCCCAGCGGCTGGTACCGCCGGGATCTCGCCGACGTCTGGTGGTGCGCAGGCTGCTGGGGCGGCGCGGACCGGGCGCGAGGACCGCGCCAGCTTCGGCCCTGGAGAGCCGGCGATCCAACCTGCAACGCCTGACCTCGCGTGCCGCACTTGACGGGCAGGCTTTCACGGTCGTGGTGTGGTCGAGACCGGGGGGAGACCTCCGGAGGACGCTCGCATCGCTCCGAGCCCAGACCTGGAGCCACTGGCAGGTGGCTCTGATGGAGCCGGCAGGCGCAGACCCGCCCGCCCGGCTGCCCGTCGATGACTCGCGCATCCGCCGCCATCGGGACGCTGCCGCCTCGAGCGCCATCGCCGGGGTGCTCGGCGAGTTGCCGGAACGGGAGATGGTTCTCTTCCTTGAAGCCGGCGACAGCCTCGCCCCCGATTGCCTCTACGAGATCGCGGCGACACTCCGGCGCGACCCCCTCCTCGACCTCGTCACCTGGGACGACGAGGTCGCCTCCGAGCCCCGCCACCGCCGCGTACGGCTCCGTCCCGCGTGGTCGCCGGAAACCCTGCTCTCCGCCAACTACCTGGACCGAGCCTTTGCCCTGCGCGCATCGAGCACACGCACGGCGGATCCGGCGGTCGCTGGGTCCGTGGCGGCGCTCATCTGGTGTCTCCTGCTCCACTGCGATCTCGCGGACCGGCAGGTTGCTCGGATTGCGCGATCTCTGAGCAGGGCCGCGCGTCCCCAGGGGATCTCCCCGCGTGATGCGACCGCGGTGGTGGGCGACGAGCTGGGACGGCGCGGCTGGCCGGCAAGAGCGCGCTGGGATGGTCACGCGGTGCGGGTCGAATGGACCCTTCCCTCCTGGCCGAGGCTGAGCGTCGTCATCCCGACCCACCACAACCGTGACTTCCTGGGCCCCCTCCTCCGGGGGCTGGCCGGCTCCGCCTACGCGGACCTCGAGGTGGTGGTCGTCGACAATGGTCCTCGCACTCCGGAGAACGAAGCCTGGTACGCCGATCAGCCGCTCCGTCCGACGGTCATCTGGTGGGACCGCGCCTTCAACTACTCGGCCGTCAACAACGCGGGTGCGCGGGCAGCGACCGGAAAGGTGCTGCTCTTCCTCAACGACGACATCGAGGTGGCGGACGACGACGCCTGGCTTCGCGAACTGGTGGGATGGACGACCGTCGACGATGTCGGGTCTGTGGGCATTCAGCTCGTCGCTCCCGATGGGCGGATCCAGCACGGCGGCGTCATTCTCGGGATGACCGGCTTCGCTGGGCACCTCTTCGCCGGTCTGCGCCCCGGCGCCTCGACCCTTCTCGGTCCGACGACCTGGTACCGAGATGTGCTCGCCGTAACTGCCGCCTGCGTCCTCGTCAGGCGCTCCGACTTCGATGCCGTCGGAGGGTTCGCTGAGGACTTCATCCTCTGCGGGAGTGACGTGGCGCTCGGGCTGACCCTCCGGCAGCGCGGCCTGCGCACCGTCTGCGTCCCGAGCAACGCTCTGACCCACCTCGAGTCGGCCACCCGGGGGGCCGAGGTGCCGGCCTGCGACTTCTTCGCGTCGTGGTGGCGGTACCAGCGATGGATCCGCTCGGGGGACCCGTACTTCCATCCCCGCCTCTCGCTCCAGAGTGCCGAGATCCGGTTGGGCAAGCCGGGTGAGCCGACGGCGGCCGACATGGCCGCCCCCTACCTCGGCCGCTCCCTGACCGTGTGGCACTCGCAAAACGACCTCGCCGTGGCCGGCATCCTGGCCCGCCGCTGCCGCATCGATCCCGCCGAGGTCGCGGCGGTCCGGACACTGCACCTGACGAGCTCGGCTTCGGCGGCTCCCCGAACGGTGAATTGGTTCATCCCGGGCATCGACAGCCCCTTCTACGGCGGAATCAACACTGCGCTGAGGATCGCCGCGAAGCTCGCCGGGGATCACGGGGTGGAGAACCGGTTCGTGGTCTGCGGAGGCGGACCGGAGGAATTCATCCGCAGCGGGATCGTCGCCGCTTTCCCGCAGCTCGCATCCTCCCCGGTCGTGATCGCCGAAACTGACGAAGCGCTGAGCCGGGTGCCCGACGCCGACGCCGCGATCGCCACCCTCTGGACCACCGCCTATCAGGTTGCGAGGCATCCGGGTGCGCGCCGGAAGTTCTACCTAGTGCAGGATTTCGAGCCGATGTTCTACCCGGCGGGGACGATCTATGCCCTGGCAGAGGAGAGCTACAGGCTCGGTCTCTACGGGATCTGCAACACCGAGAACCTGGCCCTGATCTACCGCTCCTACGGCGGGACGGCGATGCACTTCACCCCGGCCGTGGACACCGAGGTGTTCCACGCCAGCGGACGCGTCGAGCACGGTCCCGAAACCCCGCTCACCCTCTTCGTCTACGCCCGTCCCGGACACTGGCGCAATTGCTGGGAAATGGCGGAGGTGGCCCTCGACGAGCTCAAGCGGCGCTTGGGTGACCGCGTGCGCATCCTCGCCGCCGGGTCGTGGTCGATGCCGGACCCGGGCGACTCGCTGCCCACGACCGCGCATCTCGGGCTGCTCGACTACGCCGACACGGGCGAGCTGTACCGGCACTGCGACATGGGCCTGGCCCTCACAGTGTCCGAGCACCCCTCCTACCTGCCCCTCGAGCTGATGGCCTGCGGGGCGGCGGTCGTCGCCTTCGACAACCCCGCCGGAAGCTGGCTCCTCCGGGACGGCGACAACTGCCTGCTCGCGCCTCGAACCGTTGACGGCTTGGTCGACAGGCTAGAGGCGATGGCGGTTAACCCGACGCTCCGCCACCGGCTGGCCGAGCAGGCGATGAAGGACATCGTCGAGTGCAACTCCGACTGGGATGCCGCTCTGAGCGGCGTCTACTCCTACATGACCCACCCCGAGCGCGTCGGGGCCGCCGACGGCCTCGCCCCGGCGGAGCCGGCGGGAACCCACAGGGCACATCGTCGGGCGGCGCCGCCCGCGCGGCATGCCTGAGGAGCGACGCCCGGCATCCGCGTCGACGCGGCCCGCAGGCAGGGGCGCCCCGTCCCCGGCGGACCTGGTGTGGCGGGGGAACCGAGTGGCCGAGACCCCGGTTGCCTCCGTGATCATCCTGGTGATGGACGAGGTCGACCGACTGATCTCCTGTCTGGGGTCTCTCGTCGCGCTCCCGGAGGCCCCGCCGCACGAGATCGTGGTCGTGGGCAATGGGACACCCGTGGAGACCCTGGCCGCGCTGGCCCACCAGGAGTCGCTGGTGGTCGTCCCCTCCCCCGTCAACCTCGGTTTCGCGGGCGGATGCAACTGGGGGGCCCGATTCGCCCGTGGCCGGCACCTGGTCTTCCTCAACGACGACACCGAGGTCGAGGCGGGCTGGCTCCAGGCTCTCGTCGACGTGGCGCAGGGCGAACCCCGGGTCGGAGCCGTCGGCAGCCGGTTGCTGGCACCGGACGGCAGTCTCCAGGAGGCGGGATCCGTCCTGTGGCGGGACGCCGGGACCCACCAGGTGGGCCGTGGCCTCGCCCCGGGCTCATCGGCGTACGGCCGGGTCCGGGACGCCGACTACTGCTCCGGGTGCGGTCTGCTGGTCACGCGTGAGGCATGGGACGCCGTGGGCGGCTTCGACGAGAGGTACTTCCCCGCGTACCACGAGGATGTCGACCTCTGCCTCGCGCTGCGAGCCCACGGGTTCCGTACCGTCTACGCCCCCGGTGCCCGGGTCGTCCACTACGGCGGTGCCAGCCTGCCCGACGATCAACGGACCATGGTGGCCGTCCGCAACGGGCGGCGTTTCATCGCCAAGTGGGGCGACGCCCTGAGGGACTTCAACCCGCCGCCGGCCGGTCGCGACCGTGACGCGGCCGTGGCCGCGGCTATCCTCCGTGCGGAGCGCCGTCCACTGTCACCGCCGCAGCACGTGGCTGCGGCGCGTCACCCGCTCCCGCCTCCCACCGAGGTCGAGGCGCTGCAGGTCCAGTGGCGCGCCGTCCAGGCTGCCCAGAGCCTCAGGGACGACCTGCTCAATCAGCTGCGCAGGGACCCTACCAGGCTGGAGAGGCTCGGGCGGCTGTGGCGCCGGGAGGGTGCGGCCGGCGTGCTCCGTCGGCTGCAAACGCTACGCCAACCGCCGCACCGTGGGACGGGGCCCAGCCAGGTAGCCCTGGATGTCCAGTACCGCCGCTGGCGAAGCCGGACCGAGCCGGACGGCCGCGCGCTTCGGCAGCTGGCGGACGAGGCCCGGTCGTGGAGCGCGCCCGTGTCGATCGTGCTCCTCGTTCCCTCCCGGCCTGGTGACGAAGGCGCGGTCCGTGCGACCTTGCGATCCCTCCAGGACCAGCCCTACAAGTGGTGGCGAGCCGCGGCGTACGCCGATCCCGGTGGCCGCGCGACGCTCGGCGACGCTCGGATCACGTGGACGCCCCGCCAGCCCGGCGTCCACTGGGGGTCCTCCCTGCTCGATGCAGCGCGACCCATGCCGGGCGAGTACGTCGCCGTCACCAACCCGGGATTCCGGGTGACCCGCCATGGGCTGCTGGCGGTGGCGAAGGCTCTCCGGAAAGCGCCCGACGGCGACCTGATGTACACGGACTGGGACGAGATCGATACTCGGGGCCGGCGCGCGAGTCCGCATCTCGCCTACGGCTGGTCGCCGGAGCTGCTCATGGGCTGCGACCAGTTGGGGGGTCTGGTGCTCCAGCGCCTCGACCTCCTAGAGCGCGCCGGGGGGTGGCAGGAGGGCGACGTCCCCGCCGAGCTCTATGCGGAGCTGCTTCGCGCCTCGGAGCACGCGCGGGACCCGCGTCACCTCCCCGTGGTGGCCCTCTCCCGACCCGCGGGCTTCGCTCAGACACTGCCACTCGCATCCCGACGGCAGTGCCTCGAGGCCTGGGTCAGCTCGAGGGATCCCGGTGCCCGGGTGGAGATGGGGCGGGAGCCGGGGGTCACCGACGTCAGGTTCGACCTTGGACCTCCCCAGGACGTGGACATCGTCATCCCCACCCGGGACCGGCACGAGCTTCTCCGCCGCTGCCTCGACAGCCTGGAGGTGAGCACCTACCCGCGACGTCGCGTGGTCGTCGTCGACAACGACAGCGGCGAGGCGCAGACGCTGGAGTACCTCTCTCGGCTGCCCCACCGCGTCCTGACCCACCCCGGGGTCTTCAACTTCTCGGCGATCGTCAACCGGGGGGTGGCGGCCACCACCGCCCCCTATGTCGTCCTGCTCAATAACGACACGGTGGTGTGCACCCCCGGGTGGCTGGAGGCGATGCTGGAGTGGTGCGGACGCCCTGGCGTCGGCGCCGTGGGCGCCCGGCTGGTCTTCGGCGACGGGCGGGTGCAGCACGAGGGCATCGGCATCGGGATAGGCCGGGTGGCCGCGAACCTCGACCTCGGCTGGTCGGCGGTGCGCGCCTGCAGTGCGGTCACCGCCGCGTGCATGATGGTCCGGCGGGAGGCGTGGGATGCGGTCGGCGGCTTCGATGAGGGCCTGCCCGTCGCCTTCAACGACGTCGACTTCTGCCTGCGGCTCTGGCGGTCCGGCTGGCGGGTCGTCATGACCCCCCTCGCCGAGCTCCAGCACGACGAGGGCTCCAGCCGCGGGAGCCTCGCCTCGGAGGACGACTATCGCCGCTTCAGTGTCCGGTGGGGTGACGAGGACCTGCTTCGGGACGCGTTCCTCGGCCCGCATGTCGCCTGGCCGCTGCCGCTCACGCTGAGAATCCCGTCCAGGAGGTCACGGCTCGGCGGGGCGTGATGGGCGCGCCGGTTGGCGGCTGCCGCTGGGGCGAGGGGGCACCGAGGGACGATCACTGGAACCAGCCGGCGATGTCGACGACGGCATTGATGTTGCCCTGGTCGTTGTAGAGGTCGACGTTCCCGGAGGCCGAGAGCCCGACGATCACGAGGTTGGCGCGGTTCTGGCCGCCGGCGACGTTGAGGTCGCTGGCGACCGGAGCGGACGCGCTGGCCGGGTAGAGGGTGAAGAAGGTGCCCGCCGTCCCGTCGACGGCGGTGACGTTGGCGATCATCGCCACAGGGGGCGAGCTCCCCCCCGCCGCCGGCAGGCCATCGATCCCGGCCACCGGGATGGTGAGGGCGTCATCCGAGCCCAGGGTTTCGCCCGAGCATTCGGTGGTGTAGCCGATGCTGCCGGCGCTGCGGGTGTCACAGAGGCGCAGGGGGCTGATGGTGTAGAAGGAGGCGCCCTGGGTGCTCTCCTCGCCGTTGCCGAACCAGCCGTTGACGTCGAGGATGAAGTTGATGGAGCCCTGGGAGTTGTAGACGCAGACGTCCTGATGGGGGCCCAGAGGGGCCATCTCCCGGTTGGCGAGGTTGTCGCCGGCATTCACGTTGAGGTTGGAGAAGGCGGGGGAGCCGGTGGGGCACGCGTCGGAGCTATTGGGTGGCACCACGCTGAGGAAGGTGCCCGCGGAGCCGTGGACGGCGGTGAGGTTGAGGGCGACCGCCGCCGCGGTGCCGTTGGTGGGGACCGAGGCGGAGCAGGAGAGGTCGTCGGGGGGGCAGCCGGAGACCACCACCTTGGTCCACTGGTACGCCGCCAGGAGGTTGTCGCTGCTGGTCCCGGAGCAGTCGGTGCCGGTGCCGGCACGCGTGTCGCAGACGCGGAGTGGGGGGATGGGGTGGTAGAGGCCGGGGACCGCGGAGGTGACGGTGGGCGCGGCAAAGTAACCCTCGACGTCAACGGCGACGTTGATGCTGCCCACCGAGTTGTAAATGCTCACCTGGCCTGCCGTGCCCAGGGCGACCACCGCCAGGTTGGCCTGGTTGGTTGCGACGTTGACATTGAGGTTGGAGGCGGTGGGCACGGCGTCGCCGGCGGGGAAGACGGTGAGGAAGGTGCCGGCGGATCCGTTGATGTCGGTCACGTTGAGGACCACCGACTGGGCGTCGGAGGGCACCGACTGGTCCTGGGGGCCATCTACCCCGGTGACCTGGAAGCTCATAGACTGGTTGGGACCGAGGGTGTCCCCCGTGCACTCGGTGGTATAGCCGACGCTGCTGGCGCTGCGCGTGTCGCAGATCCGGTACGGCTGCACAGCCGTATAGGCGCCGGGTCCCTTCGGGCCGTTCCATAGCAAGCTTTCGTAGGCGGTGTCGAACTCATCGACATCCACGTTTGGCCACGAGCCGGAGGGAAAGCCTCCGTTGATCTCGTACTGCCAGGCCACCGTCGTGTTAGCACAGGGGGGCTCGTACGGGTTCCATGCGGGCGCGTTCGCTGCAGTGGGGGCGGTGCCGTTGCCGTAATCCGGCTCCAGTTCATCGCTCCAAAGGACGACGCTGGTGCCCAGGGTCGGCACGGTGCTCTCCGCCGAGCAGAAGTCGCCAGGGAACTGTGTCACGCCGTTGGGGTACGGATTCTCATAGAAGCCAGGCACGTAGCCGGTCGTCGACGACTCGAAGGCCGTGTACCAGCTCTCGATGTACGAGACGGAGATCGGGGAGGAGTTCTCGACGTCGCGGAAGATCGCCGTGCCCGGGGGCGCGCCGAGGCTCTGCGCCTCTTGGATTGCAGCCTGCGCGTCTGCCGTGCCGCTGCTGTAGACGACGCTGGAAGGGTCGGCGATGAGCATGACGTAGATGCCCTGCGAGGAGAGGTAGGAGACCTCGGAGGAAGTGAGCCCAGGGGTTCCACATGCATTCGATGTGCCCAGATAGCGTGCCATGAATTGGGGATTGCCCAGAGCTGACCGCGTTCCCGGCACCACGGACTGAGCCGAGCTGCAGCTGTCGATACCCCAGAGAGCTGGCGTTGCCTGTGCCGAGACCGGTGCAGCGCGCGTTCCCAGGCTCGCGAAGGTGATCGCCACCACACCGGCGGCGATCACGCGCCGGCCGCGTCCCGTGCGCCTCAGTCGGAGGATCACCGGCTCAGGCCTCGCAGCCTGCACCGCGAACGACGCTCACGGCGCGATTGATGCTCGTGATGCTAGTGACGCGGAAAGCGCGTCGCAGACTGTCACTCGAGCGCATGCGGCCAACCATGCAGCAGCGACCCACCAGGTGGTGCCGATGCAACACGACCGTCAGCGGATGCTATTTCGACTGTGACAACTCGCAAGCATCCGCATAAACGGCGGGCATCCACGCAGCGCGCCCGCACCACGCAGCCGGGGAGCACTCGCCGGGCGTGACGCGCTTGCCGCGTATGCGCCACGCGGCCAGGCGCTGCTATCATCGCGTCCGCGTGGTCGGGGATGTGCGGCTGGGCCGGTGCCCAGGCGAGCACACCGCCCGAGATGGAGGTACCAGGTGAAGGCGCTGATCCTGAGTGGGGGCACGGGCACCCGGCTCCGGCCCATTACGCACACCAGCGCTAAGCAGCTGGTGCCCGTCGCCAACAAGCCGATCCTCTTCTACGGCATCGAGGCCGTGGTCGCCGCCGGCATCACCGAGATCGGAATCATCACCGGTGAGACCGGGCCGGAGGTCAGAGCCGCGGTCGGCGATGGGTCCCGGTTCGGCGCCTCGGTGACTTTCATTCCCCAGGAGGCACCGCTGGGCCTCGCCCACGCGGTTCTCATCGCCAGGCCTTTCCTCGGCGAGGACCGGTTCGTGATGTACCTCGGGGACAACCTGATCCGGGACGGCATCACCGAGTTCGTCGAGGAGTTCCGCCGGCTGCAGCCGGACGCTGAGATCCTGCTGGCCAAGGTGCGCGAGCCGCAGCGCTTCGGNNGAAAAGCCCCCGGTGCCCCGGAGCGACCTGGCCCTGGTGGGCGTCTACCTCTTCTCCCCGGCGGTGTTCGACGCGATCGAACGCATCCAGCCCAGTGCCCGCGGTGAGCTCGAGATCACCGACGCCATCCAGCGGATGATCGACGACGGAGCCCGGGTGATGCCCCACGTGATCACCGGATGGTGGAAGGACACCGGTCGCCTCGAGGACATGCTGGAGGCCAACCGGATCATCCTCGACACCCTGGATCCTCAGGTGGAGGGGAATGTCGGCGAGGGCGTGCGACTCGAGGGCAAGGTCGTCATCCAGCCGGGAGCCCAGTTGCGCAACTGCCTCGTCCGGGGTCCCGCCATCATCGGTTCCGGGACCCTCATCGAAGAGGCGTACGTCGGACCCTTCACCTCCATCTACCATGACTGCACCATCCGCAGATCGGAGATCGAGCATTCGATCGTCCTCGAGGGGAGCGTGATCGACAACGTCGACGGCAAGATCGAGTCCTCGCTGATCGGCAAGGGATGCACCGTCTGCTCCTGTCCGGAGCGACCGCGTGCCTACCGGCTGATGCTCGGTGACCATTCCCGCGTGGAGCTGCGCTGATGGCCTGGATGACCGTCACCGAATCTATGGAGCGCGTGCTGAGCAGCATCAGCTCGGTCCCGGAGTCCCAGCGTCTGGGCCCGATCGACGGCGTCATGGTCAAGACGTTCCGCAAGCACGCCGACCAGCGTGGCTACTTCATCGAGCAGCTCAAGCGAGGAGACCTCGATGACGAGGGACGACCGTTCATCCCCGCCGATCCCTTCGCCCAGATGTCGCGCAGCCTCGCCTACGCGCGCGGAGGAAACCCGCCCGAGCTGATCAAGGCCTTCCACTGGCATAAGCGCCAGTGGGACTACTGGGACATCGTGCAGGGCAACGCACGGGTGGTGCTCGTGGACCTCCGCGAGGGCTCTCCCACCGCGGGTCGCATTCAGACCGTGATCCTGGGGGAGCACGCGCCCAAGATGGTGGCCATCCCCCCCTTCGTCGGTCACGGCTATCAAGTGCTGGACCTCCGCGACGTCATCCTCAACTACTACGTGACCGAACCCTATGACCCGGCCGACCCCGACGAGGGAAGGATCGCCTGGAACGACCCTCGCATCGGATTCGACTGGAGCATCGAGAACATCTGAGATGCGGCTGCTTGTGACCGGAGGCGCGGGCTTCATCGGCAGCGAGTTTGTCCGGATGACGCTGCGCGAGCATCCGGACGACTCGGTGATCGTCCTTGACAAGCTCACCTACGCCGGCAACGAGCGCAACCTCGATCCGGTGCGGGACGATCCGCGCTTCCGCTTCGTCAAAGGGGACATCGCCGACGAGGCCGCCGTGGGCCCGCTGGCGAGCGAGTGCGACGTGATCGTTAACTTCGCCGCTGAATCCCACGTCGACCGCTCGCTCGAGGCACCCGGCCAGTTCATCATGACTGACGTCTACGGCACCTATGTGCTGCTGGAGGCGGCACGTTCGGCCGGTCACGAGCGTTTCCTCCAGGTGAGCACCGACGAGGTCTACGGAGACGTCACCGAGGGCCGCTCACGCGAGGGCGATCCCCTCCGGCCGCGCAGCCCGTACAGCGCCAGCAAGGCGGGCGGCGAGCTGCTGGTGCAGGCGTACCGCGCGTCTCACGGGCTGCCCGCCATCGTCACCCGCGGCTCGAACACGTACGGCTGGTATCAGTACCCGGAGAAGATCATCCCCCTCTTCATCACCAACGCTCTCGAGGATCGGCCGCTGCCCATCTACGGGGACGGGAGCGCGGTGAGGGATTACATCTTTGTCGAGGACCACTGCCGGGGCATCGACCTGGCGCTGCGCCGGGGCGTGCCCGGCGAGGAGTACAACATCGGCGCGGGGCAGGAGATCAGCGGGATCACGGTGGCCGAAACGGTGCTCCGCCTCCTCGACAAGCCTGCCACCCTCCAGCAGTTCGTGAGCGATCGCCCCGGCCACGACCGCCGCTACGCTCTGGACTCCTCAAAGCTCCGCGCCCTGGGGTGGAAGCCTCGGGTCGATTTCGGCAAGGGGATGGAGACGACAGTGGCCTGGTACGTCGAGCACCGGGAGTGGTGGAGCCCCCTCAAGAGCGGCGAGTTCTGGGAGTTCTACCAGCGCAATTACAAGCCGGTGGGGCCCGGCGCCTCCTGAGCCTCGCATGAGGATCGAGGTCGTCGGTTCCCGTGGGCAGCTCGGCCGCGAGCTGCTGACGACGCTCGCCGCGACGTCGCATCAGGCTTCCGGTCACGACGTCGAGAGCGTCGACATCCGCGAGCCCGGATCGGTCGCCGCCCTGCTCGACGAGGTGCGGCCGGAGGCGATCATCAACTGTGCCGCATGGACAAAGGTGGACGCCGCGGAGGCCGATGAGGCGGCGGCAAGCCGTGTCAACGCCGACGGCCCCCGGGTTCTCGCCGAGGCGTGTAGGGCGAGGGGCATCCTGCTCTGTCACCTGAGCACTGACTACGTCTTCGACGGGACCGCGACCGCCCCCATCGCCGAGACGGCGTCGCCGAATCCCCAGAGCGCGTATGGTCGGGGCAAGCTCGCCGGAGAGGAGGGGGTCAGGGCGAACCTGGCCTCCCATCAGATCGTGCGCACCGCATGGCTCTACGGGCAGGAAGGTCCCAACTTCGTCCTCACCATGCTGAGGCTGGCTCGCGAACGGCCCGCGCTGCGGGTGGTCGCCGACCAGTGGGGCTCGCCCACGTGGACCGGTCATCTGGCCCCTGCGCTGATCCGCCTCGTCGAGCGCGGCGTGCCCGGCACCTACCACCTCACCAACTCCGGCAGCACGACCTGGCGAGACTTCGCCCAGGCGATCGTCGAGGAGGCCGGGCTCCGCGTTCCCGTCGAGTCCATCACCACCGCGCAGTTCCCGACCCCTGCCGCGCGCCCGTCGTACTCGGTGCTGGCCAACCGTGCCTGGGAGCGACTCGGAGAGACGCCGCTTCCCGACTGGCGGGAGGGGCTGCGCGCCTACCTGGCACAGCGCACGGCGGCATCCCCCGAGGCGACCGCGACGTGACTGACGTCCTCGTGCTCGCCAACGAGCACGTCAATCGCCGGATGGCGGGACCCTCGATCCGCTCCTTCGAGTTCGCCCGGGTGCTGAGCGCGGACGGTCACCGAGTCACCCTGGCCTCACCGTTCCCCAGCGATCTCCCGCCCCAGCCCTTCGCTGTGACCACCTACGACGCGTCGAGCCTGCCGGACCTGGTGGCGCAGCACCGCGTCGTCGTGCTCCAGGGGTGGGTGATGGAGCGCTTTCCGCTGCTCCGGGAGGCGGACGCCCGTCTGGTCATCGATCTCTACGACCCCTTCCCCCTGGAGGTGCTCATCCTCTTCGGGAAGGAGGCCATGGAGAAGCGGCTGGAAGCCCAGCGGGACTCCATCCGCGCGGTCACCGACCAGATCCGGGACGGCGATCTCTTCCTCTGTGCCAGCGAGAAGCAGCGCGACTACTGGTTGGGCTGGCTGACGGCGGCGAGCCGGGTCAACCCGCTCACCCATCAGCAGGACCCGACCCTGCGCGCGCTCATCGATGTCGTCCCCTTCGGCGTCCCGGCGGAACCGCCACGGCGTCAGCGTCCCGCGATGCGCGGGATCATCGACGGAGTCGGTGAGGGCGACCTGGTGGTGCTCTGGGGTGGCGGCATCTACAACTGGTTTGATCCGGTCACCCTGATCCGCGGGGTGGGGATCGCGGCCCAGAGCCTCCCGCGGCTCCGGCTGGTCTTCATGTCCACCGGTCACCCCAACCCCGAGATCCAGACCATGTGGACCCAGGTGGAGGCGCGGCGGGTGGCCACGGAGCTGGGGCTCACCGGAACCCATGTCTTCTTCAACGAGAGCTGGGTTGCGTACGAGGACCGCGCGGGTTGGCTGCTCGAGGCCGACATGGGTGTCTCCACCCATTTCGACCACGTGGAGACGCGCTTCTCCTTCCGGACCCGGATCCTCGACTACTTCTGGGCCGGACTGCCGGTGATCTGCACCGCTGGCGACACCCTTGCCGATGACATCCAGCGTTTGGGCATCGGCACCACCGTCGCGCCCGAGAGCCCCGAGGCCGTGGCCCGGGCGCTGGTGGAGCTGGGGGAGGATGCGGCAAGGCGCCGGGACTGTGGTGCACGGTCGGCGGCTCACGCGGCGTCGCTCACGTGGCCCGCTGTAGCGGCGCCCCTCCGCCGCTTCTGCGCCGATCCGCGCCCGGCGGCGGACCGGGCGGCGGGGCTGGTCCGCATGCCGATCCCCTTCACGCCGATCCGCGACGACGTCGCCACGGTTCCCGGCGCCATCCCAGGCGGCGGCGCGCGGCCGCCGCATCCCGGTTTCCTCTACCGGGTCCTCCGCTCCCTGTACCGGGCAGCCCCGCCGGTGATCACCCACTCGAGCTGGGTTGGAAGCGTACGGGCACGGTTCATGCGCGCCCTCGGTGGGAAGCGGACCTCTTACTGATCCTCGACTGGTTGCAGCGGCTGATCACCAGTTCTCTCCCGAGCATAGGACCTTGTCACAGGCTGCCTGCAGTTGCTGGGGCGACTCGCTCATGTAGACGTGCCATCCGGCAGGATCGATGGGGACGATGCACACCTGTCCCGTGTTGAGGCAGGCAACCGAGCGGTTCCAGTCGACGCTCTGGAGCGTGGGCAGTGGTCCACCGAGAAGGCATCCGAGAAGGATTAGGAACACTGGGGTGGCACTTAGCATCGACCGCAGGCGGCTCGTGTCGTAGAGCTGCTTGCCCAGCGAGATGCCCGCGACCACGATGACAATCTCCACCGGCAGCGCGTAGTAGCGGTTGCCCAGGTTCGCGCCGCCCAGGTTTGCCCATCCGCCGGGCTCCTGCCGGTAGATGACGGACACGATCGACCCGGCCATGGCGATCCCCAACCCCAGGGCCACTGTCCACGGCAGGTCCCTGCATGCGGCGGCCACCAGCGCCAGCAGGACCAGGCAGGCCATCCAGATCTCGATGTGGAGCGTGGGATCAGACCACAGGCTCACCAGGATGGTGCGGCCGAACACGAGGCTTCCGAAGGTTCCGAGCACCGCGTTGTGCACCGTCACCCACCAGTTGGCGTGGAGGATGCCGAAGAGCGCGCCGGAATTCGAGTTGCCCACAGCGACGATCGCAGCGCACCCGGTGACAATGCCGGCCATGATCAGGCTGTAGCGGCTGCGGTTGCGCCAGGCTCGAAGCCAGAAGGCGGGTGCGAGCACGGCCGCGAACGGGCCGGTGAGACCCATGACCGCAACGGCGGGGAGGAGCAGGATGCGGGGCCCGCGCCGTTCGGGGTCTCGCGAGAGGGCGAGGAAGAGCAGCCCCGTCGCCAGGTACTCCTCGATGCCGGTGAGAGTGCCGCTGACCTCAGAACCGGCTCCGGGGAGGATGACGAGGGCGAAGAAGAGCGCGACGCGAACCGGGTATGAGGGGATCAGCCATTCCATCTCGCGGCGCAGCACCAGCGAGCAGGAGAGCGCGGTGACCGCGATGGCCAGCGCCGCGAACAGGATCGGGGTGAGCCCGATCGGGAAGAGAGCGGTGAACGCCGAGAGGATACGGGGAACGACGTGGAGGTAGCCATCGTACGGGTGGAAGATCGTGGTCCACAGGGGAAAGCGTCGGCTGTCCGTCCAGAAGATGACCCCATCCTCCGCCCACAGCTTGGGGTCGGTGAAAAGGCCGCCACGGCGGACCGCCATCAGCAGCATGCCCAGGACGATCACGAGCGGCGTGACAGCGGCCCGGGGGATGACGAGCCACGAAGGATAAACGCGGCGGGCGGGTGCAGAGGACTCACTCATGACAACGCACCGGTCTAGAACCCTCCGTGCGGGATGAGGTACTGGGCAAAGACGTAGGCGTCCAAGCCGGCGAAGAGGACGCACGGCAATGCCACACCGACAGCGATCCGGCCGCGCTGGCGCCTTCCCCCTCCGGATTTTGGCTTACTTCCATGGGCGTGCCCGTCGTCACCGCGAACACCCGATGGTCAGGCTGCCTGAGTGATCCGGCTCCGCGGCAGAGCCCATGCCCGTGGGTTGGAGCCGTCGCACCCGCAAGCCCTCACCCGAGCTGTCGAGATGCCGACCGGGCCTATACACGAGTGGTGGCTCCAGCGATCAGCTGCCGCCGAGGCCGCAGATCATGGTCACCCCGACAGGGAGGGTCAGCAGGGTGGTGACGCCACTCGCCGTCACCTCGAGATAGGTCGGCGGTGCTGGGCTCAGTCCAAAGGTGCTCGTTGCCACCGAGGCGACGCCGGGCTGTCCCAGAAGGGCCAACTGAACAGTCAGGTTGCCGCCGCCCTCCGGCGATAGGACCACCTCTCCCGGGCCTGCAAAGTCGAGTTGCACCTGGACGGTGCCGGTCGCCGATCCCACCGAGACGCAGCCGTGGCCGATGTCCGTGACCAGGGCGAGGGAGGCGGGATCGACGCTGGGCGTGTTGGTGCCGGTCACCTGCGGGCTCGCGCTGATGCCCACCTGCAGGAAGAGCTCGGCGTCCAGCATGTCGGTCGGAGACACGGCGGCGTGGGTCGAGATGCTACCCGTGCTGATCATCGAGCGCAGCATGTCGACGGTCAGGTCGCCAGAGTGCACCGGCTCCACCCCGGTCCCTCCGTTCGCGGTTAGGGGTGCGCCGCTCTGGAGGATCTGTACCGCCGCCAGAACCTGACCCTCCGTGGTCGTGGTGATCGGATTCCAGGTCTGGAGAAAGCTGACCCAGCTGCCGACACTTGCCACCACCGCCAATGCGCAGGCGGCGAGGGCCACCACTCGGCCGGTCACACTGCTCTGGGCCAGGCGTGTCAGCGCCACCGCGGTGGCGGGCAGGAGCAAGGCGATGCCGATGTAGCCATAGCGCGTCAGGGTCGAGTTCGACAGTCCCGCGGTGGCGGGGCCGATGCCGAGCAGGAGGAAGTAGACCACGCCGGTCGCTCCCGCGGCGAAGACGAAGGCGGTCTGCGTGCGGATCAGCCGGCGCTCGAGGAACAGCCAGACGAGGAGAGCCACCAAGAGAATGGGGCCGAAGCCACCCCACCCCACCGTGGCGCCGACGGCGCTGGTCAGTCCCGTCCACGCGTAATCGAAGACGGAGAAGAGCTGCCCGATGGGCTCGGGCTGGAGGGAGCTGTAGTTCCGGCCGATCACGGCGAACCAGGCGAGATAGACGGCGGCGGGCAGGGCGGCGACCCGGAAGGCGGCGAGCCAGCCCCGGCGGAGCAGGGCCAGGAGGGCGCAGAGGAAGACCATGATCACGCCGACCCCCGAGCACATGACCGCCGCGACGCCGAGAGGCCAGGAGAGGAGGTCGCGGCGTGAGCCGGGCTCGGTGTGGTCGACGAGCAGGGCCGCGGCCAGACCGAGGGCGACCGGCAGGACGAAGCTGACCTGGAACCAGGACCAGACGTTCTCGACCCCACCCCCCAGCACGACGAAGACGGCGGCCAGACCGGTGGCCACCCATGGGTCGGCTCCGAGGCGACGCATCCAGCGCCACAGCAGGTGGACGAGTACGAGGTGGGCGGCGATGTCCATTAGCGCGTAGGGGAGGAAGGAGCGCAGCCCGTAGATCTTGTCGAGAGCCAGGGTGAGCAGGATCGGCACCGTGGACCAGTGGCCGTTGTGGGGCACCAGGAGGCTCAGGGAGCTCCCCGGCTGCATCCTCCCGAAGAACTCGAACTCGTCGCCGAGGAACCAGTTGCTCCGGTCGAGGTAGAGGATGACCGCGAGGCCCACGAGCAGCGAAAGGTAGTGCGCCGGCATCGCGGCGCCCCCCACGCGAGCTCCCCATGCCCTCCAGCGCGGCGATCGGGTGGCAGGGATAGAGGGCGGACCCGCTGGTGGCGAATCGGCGGCCGGGGCGCCGATCTCAGCCTGCGACACTGCAGACCGTGCTCACGCCAGCGGGCAGGGAGACAAGTGGGGCGGTACCGGCGGCCGTGACGTTCAGGTAGACGGTCGTCCCCGCAGTAACCGGGAAGCTGTTGGTCTCGGTCAGGTCGAGGGGAATCGCCTGGGGTGCCAGCTGGACGCCGATGTCGCCGCTCTCACTCGGGGTGATCTCGACCGAGCCGGCCGAAGAGAAGACGAGGCGGATCGGTGCCGGGGAGACGCCGTTGGCGATCGACACGCAGTCGCCGCCGGCGGCTTCGGGAATCGGCCACACGTCGTCGCCGACGGTCGGTTCATAACCCGTCTGCAGGGGAGTGCCCGTGACGCTCACCTGGAGATAGAGCGAGGCGTTGAGGGTGTCGGTCGCCGTGACGGGCGTCCCCAGGGGAATCTTCCCAGCGGCTAGCATGGAGCGCAGATCGCTGAGCGTGAGGTTGGGAGAATTCACCGGGGCAATCGCTGCGTCACCATTGACCGCAAGCGGCGCTCCGCCCGTGATCAGGTGGGCGGCGGCCAAGATCTGGCCCTCGGTCCCAACCTGGACCGGGTTGTTGGCCGACAGCCAGGTGTCGATGCCCGCGACCCCGTTGACCGCGACCACCGCGGTGAGCCCGAGAGCCACGAACCGTCCGGTCATGGAGCGGCGGGTCAGCTGGGTGAGCGCCAGAGCGGTGGCCGGGAGCAGCAGGACCGCCCATTCGTAGGCGTAGTGGGTGAAGGTGGACTCGTCCACTCCGAGCGAGATCCGGCCGACGCCGACGGTGGCGAAGAAGATCAGGGCAACCGGGGGCCCGGCGAAGGCGAGGGCCTGCGGACCCCGAGCCTGGCGCCGGTTCACGTAGAGCCACACCCCGAGACCGAGGGCGAGCACTCCGCCGAGGCCGGTCCAGCCAGTGGTCCCCTCGATGGCGCTCGTGAGCCCCGTCCAGACGTACTGCACCACCAGGGGCAGCTCCGACTTGGGGGCGGGTGTGGTCGAGATCGCCGCGTGACCGATCAGCGCGAGCCAGACGAGGTAGACGGCGGCCGGCACCGACGCGACCCGAAGTGCGGCCAGCCAGCCGCGGCGGAGAAGGGCCAGGGCGGCGCCGAGCAGCACCACGCAGACGCCGATTCCCGAGCACATGATGGCCGCCACTCCGAACAGCCAGAAGCCGACGTCACGGTTCCACCGACCGGGGCCGGAGTAGTCGAGGAGAAAGGCTCCGAGCAGGCCCAAAACGATGGGCAGCACGAACCCGATCTGGAAGGACGAGGTGAGGTTCTCGACCCCTCCTCCGAGCACCATGAATGCTGCGGCGAGCCCGGTGGCGAGCCAGGGATCGACGTCGAGGCGATGCATCCAACGCCAGAGCAGGTGGGCCACGGCCAGGTGAGCGACCAGGTCGAGGGCGATGTAGGGGACGTACGTGCGCAGCCCGAAGAGGTTGTACAGACCCAGGTTCAGGAGGATGGGGATGGTCGACCAGTGCTCGTTGTGAGGGAAGAAGAGATTGAGTGATTGGCCCGGCTGCATCCGGTTGAAGAACTCGAAGATGTCGCCGATGAACCAGAGGTATCGGTCCATGTAGAGGAGGAAGGCGAGTCCGACCACGAGTGAGAGGTAGTGGGCGGGCGCCGCCAGCTCCTCCAGCCGCTCACCGAGTGGGCGCATGGCAGGACGCGCCGACGGCGGGCAATGTGCCTCCTCCGCCGGCGGGGTGCCGCCCGGAGGCTCAGCCGCGGCGGTCGTCAGATGCTCCCCACAGCGATCGCCTGCTCGATCCAGGGGACGACCTCGTCGAGCATGGCTTCCAGTGAGGTGTCGGCGGTGAAGCCGAGGACACGCCGCGCCTTCTCGACCGACGGGACGCGTCGTTGAACGTCGTGCTCGTAGGGGGGGTCGCAGACGTAGCGGAAGGGCACACTGTCGCCCCGGATTCGCTTCCAGATCGTCTCGGCGAGCTCGAGCACGGTGGTGGAGTCCGATGTCGAGAGGTTAAAGTCCTCGTTCAGGGCGGCGGGGCTCTCCATGGCGGTTACGATGCCGCGGGCCAGGTCCCCCCCGTACGTGTAGTGGCGCACCTGGCTGCCGTCGCCGAGGATGTGGAGGGGGTCCTGGCCGCGGAGCACTTTCTGGACCAGGTCGGGGACGACGTGGCTCATGGCCAGCTTGACGTTGCCGCTTGGCACCTCAACGTCTCCGAGGGCCCGGCCCTCGCCGACGCCGACGCAGTTGAAGGGCCGCACGATGGTGTACGGCAGACCGTGCTGCTCCCAGGCGGCCCGGGCGAAGTATTCGACGGCCAGCTTCTGGAACCCGTAGGAGGAGAGTGGCGGGGGGACCTGGCGCTCCTGCCCCTCGAAGGACGGCCACGAGTCCGTCGCCTCGAATACCATCGAGGAGCTCATGTAGGTGACCTTCTGGAGACCGTGGTCGTGGTGCGCCTGGATCGCGGCGTCGCAGGTCGCCGCCATGATCCTTTCGTTGGTGGCCAGGAGGTCGTACGCGTAGGCGTGGAAGTACGAGATCCCGCCGATCATGGCCGCCCCGGCGATCAGGTGGTCACAGTCGGCGAGCACCTTGGCGACCAGATCCACGTCCCGCGCATCGCCCTCGACGAGGTGATACCGGGGGTCGCTGTCGTACGACTTGGCCACTTTGCCGTACTTGGACAGGTTGTCGAGTCCCACCACCTCGTGGCCGCGGCTCAGCAGCTCCTCGATGACGTAGCCGCCGATGAATCCGGCGGCGCCGGTGACCAGGACTCTGCCCATCTGCCTCCCCTCAGTGCGGCCGGCTCCTCTCAGGCTGGAGATCTAGGGTCCAACGGCCCCTGGGCCGAACGCGCCGCGATCGGCGGCATGCTACCAGACGCGGACCACCTCCAAGCGCCGCCTGTCCCGACCGTCGAGCAGGCCCGTGGCTCTCACGGCGCAGAACTGATGGTCGTGCCCGTCATCGACACTCCGCACAGGCGTTCCGAGCCGGTCGGAAGGGTCAGCATGGCGATGGTGCCGGCCGCGGTGACGTTCAGGTAGGAGGAGCCGGCCGGGAGCGCCTCCGGCTGGGCGGCCGTGAGTGCGCCAGGGGCGGTGGCCCAGGCGAGCTGGACGCTGGCTTCCCCCGACTGCGCGGCGACGATCTCCACCCAACCCGAGGAGGCGAAGCTCAGTCCGACCTCCGGCTGTCCACCCAGTGAGGCCAGCGATAGGCACCCGCCTCCGTCGGAGGAGACCAGAGGTCGGAACTCGGGAAGGACGGACGGCGGTGTCCCCGATGGAGTCAGCGGCGTGGGGGTGACGCTCACCTGCAGGTACGCGGCGGCGTCCAGCAGGTCCTGGTCGGTCACGGGAAGGTTGGTGGGCCAGGCGCCCGCCTGGATGATCGAACGCAGCGCGCTCACCGTGAGGCCCGGGGCCCATGGCGCGACGCTCGCCCCGTTGCCTACCGCAAGCGGTGCACTCTCGGCGAGGAGTCGCGCGGCGCCGAGGGTCGTGCTCTGCGCGGCCCCGCTGAGCGGCGACAGGAACTGAAGGACGCCGACCAAGCTCGCCACGCCGTTGACCACCCAGATTGCCGAGGCGCCGGCCACCAGCGCACGGCCAGCCACCGGGGCACGCTGGCAGATCCGGCTGAGGGCGAGAGCAGCGGCCGGCAGCAGCAGGGCGATGCACACGTAGCCGTAACGGGTGGAGCTCGCCTGGCTGGTGCCCGCGGCGACACGCGCCACTCCCGCTCCGACGAAGAAGATCGGCGCGGTCATCACTCCGGCGAACGCCAGCGCCTGGGGTCCCCGTGCCTCTCGCCGCAGAAGGAAGAGCCATCCCGCTAGGGCCAGCGCGAGGGCGCCGCCCGCGCCCGTCCACCCCGTCGTGTTGTCGATGGCTGAGCTGATCCCCACCCACGCGTACTGGGGGAGCAGGGGCAGGTCGCTTGCGGCGATGGGGGTGCTCGAGGCCACGCCGTGCGCGATGAGCGCCAGCCAGACGAGGAAGACCAGAGCGGGGACGGAAACGACGCGCAGCCCGGCCCTCGGCCCGCGGCGCAGCAGCGCAACCAAGCCGACCAGCACGACCATGAAGACGCCAATGTCGGAACACATGAGACCGGCAACTGCGATCGGCCAGAACGCGATGTCCCGCCCCGCGCCACCGCCGTCGTGGTCGACAAGCAGGGCGCCGAGCAGGCCCAGAGCCACCGGCATGGCGAAGCTGACCTCGGCCCAGATGGAGAGATCCTCAACCCCCCCTCCGACCACGAGGAACACGGCGGCCAGGGCAGTGGCAACCCATGGGTCGGCACCGACGCGGCGCATCCAGCGCCAGAGCAGGTGAGCAACCCCCAGCTGGACCCCGACCATCCAGAGGGTGTAGGGGAGGACGGAGTGTAACCCCACCAGCCTGTACAAACCCAGGGTGATCAGGAGGGGCAGCGTTGACCATTGCTCCTGATAGGGGACGAGAAGGCCGAGAGATTGTCCAGGCTGGATCCGCGCGAAGAAGGCAAACTCGTCGTTGAAGAACCAGGTGTGGCGGTCGAGGTAGAGGAGTACGGCGAGACCCACGGCCAGCGACAGGTAGTGGGCCGGCCCTGAGAGCGCGGTAAGACGCGCCGCCATCCCGCCTGACGGTGGGGGAGGGTTCGCCGGCGCGGGTTCTGCGGTGTTCGCCAGCATCCGCGGCATCCTATCAATCGCCGCCCGTGGGGGTGCCGTCCCCCGATCGATCCGTCGATCCGGATAGCCCCGCCGACCGTGCCGGTATACTCCCGCCACGTACCCGTTTGCCCTGGGGGAATCGGAGGCTGCCCGTGTTTGAGCGGAACATCGCCATCATCGGCGGCTGTGGGCACGTGGGGCTGCCACTCGGGATCGCCTTTGCCGACCGAGGCCAGTCCGTGGTGCTGTACGACAGCAACGCCCGGGCGGTCGAGACGGTCAACGGGGGTCGTATGCCCTTCCGCGAAGAGGGCGCCGACGAGCTGCTGCCCCGTGTGCTGGCGAGCGGCAAGCTCACTGCCACCACCGATGGCCGGGCGGTCAGCACCGCCGAGGCAGTGGTGGTCGTCATCGGCACGCCCGTCGACCGCTTTCTCAACCCGGAGATAGGGGCGGTGCTGCAGGCCGTCGAGGCCGAGGTCGAGAACCTGGTGGACGGGCAGCTCCTGGTACTCCGGAGCACCGTCTATCCGGGTGTGACCGCGATGGTTGCGAAGCGGATGAAGGAGCTCGACAAGGCGGTCGACGTCGTCTTCTGCCCGGAGCGCATCGCCGAGGGGTACGCGCTGCGGGAGCTGAGCTCGCTGCCCCAGATCGTCTCCGGCCGCGATCCCCGGGCCCTGGAACGCGCCGGCGCCCTCTTCCGGCTGCTCACCCCGGAGATCGTGGAACTGATCCCCGAGGAGGCCGAGCTGGCCAAGCTCTACACCAATGCCTGGCGGTACATCAAGTTCGCGGCCGCCAACCAGTTCTTCATGATCGCCAATGACTTCGGCCTCGACTTCGAGCGCATCCGGCACGCGGTCACCTATGACTACCCGCGAGCGGCCGACATGCCCGGGCCGGGCTTCGCCGCCGGCCCCTGTCTCTTCAAGGACACCATGCAGATCACCGCGTTCAACGAAAACCGCTTCACCCTCGGGCACGCTAGCGTCATGATCAACGAGGGGCTGCCGCTCTATGTGGTCAGCCAGATGGAGCGGAGATTCGACCTGGCGGAGATGACGGTGGGGATCCTGGGGATGGCCTTCAAAGGGGGATCCGACGACACGCGGTCGAGCCTCAGCTACAAGCTGAAACGCCTGCTCGCCATCAAGGCCCGCGAGGTGCTCTGCACCGACCCCCAGGTGACCACGGACCCAGGTCTGGTGCCGTTGCAGGAGGTGATCGACCGGGCCGGGATCCTGATCGTGGCCACCCCGCACCCCGAGTACCACGACCTGCACGTCCAGGTGCCCGTCGTCGACCTCTTCAACGTCCTTGGCGACGGCGTTCGGATCTGACCCACCGATGCCGCGCGTCTCCGTCGTGGTGCCCGTCTACAACGAGGGGTCGGCGATCGTCGACTTCCTGGATCGTATCCTCGAGGCGGTGACCCTACCGTGCGAGGTGCTAGTCGTCTACGACACCCCGAGCGACACCACCTTGCCGCACCTCCGCGAGTACGCGCAACGGGAGGAGCGAGTGCGCCCGCTCCACAACACGTACGGCCAGGGCCCCGCGGCGGCACTCCGCTTCGGCGTCGACCACGTCCTGAGCGAGGTGGTGGTGGTCACCATGGCCGATGGGAGCGACGACCCCCACCAGATCGACCAGCTCACGCGTCTGGTGGAGCGCGGGGTGGTGGTCGCCTGTGCCTCCCGCTACATGCGTGGCGGACAGCAGGTGGGTGGGCCGTGGACCAAGGGGATGATCTCGCGGCTGGCGGGGTGGTCGCTCCACCTGATCGGCAGGGTGGGGACGCACGACCCGACCAATTCGTTCAAGGCCTACTCGCGGGAGTTCCTGCGGGAGGTGGGGATCGAGTCAGACGCTGGCTTCACGCTGGGCATCGAGATGGTCGCCAAGGCCAAGAGGCGGGGTCTGCCGGTCGCCGAGATTCCTACGATCTGGCTCGATCGGGCGGACGGGACGTCGAACTTCAAGGTGTCGAAGTGGCTGGCCCACTATCTTCACTGGTGGTTCTACGCCGCGAAGCCGGGCGGAAGCCGTCCCCGACCGCGATCGCGCGGGTCCGGCACCGAGGGTGTTGGGACCACCGATGACGGGCCTGACTGACCCGGTCGCGGCGCCGATGCCCGGCGCCGCCGGAGCTGAGGCCAGGACCCGCGCATGGCTGCGACCCACCCTCCTCATGTTCGTGGGGGCGCTGATCGCCTCGGGGGTGGTCATCAGCCGCCGCCCCGACGCCTTCACCAACGCCCAGTTCTACGCCGAGGACGGGACCCGGTGGTTCTCCGACGCCTACAACCTCGGCGCCTGGCAGGCGATGGGGGTCTCGCTCAGCGGCTACTTCCAGACGCTGTCGCGCCTTGGCGCCGTGATCGAGGCCCCCTTCGGGGTCGGAAATGCCCCGCTCGTGTACAACGTGCTCGGTCTGCTGGTGCAGATCGCACCGGTGCTCTTCTTCCTGAGCCCTCGCTTCCGCCCACTGGTGCCGTCGGTCTGGGTGCGGATCGCGCTCAGCGCCGTCTACCTGCTGATGCCGACCACCGAGCTGAACGTCACCCTGACCAACGCTCCGTTTCACCTGGCGGTCCTGGCGACGCTGGTGATCATCGCTCCCGGGGCGCGCGGCTGGGGGTGGCGGGGGTTTGACGTCGCGGTCATCGGCCTGACGGCCGTCACCGGCCCGTTCGTCTACGTGCTGCTGCCGGTTGCCGTGCTCTGGTGGCTGCTGCGCCGTCGGCGCGAAACGCTCGTGCTCATCGTCGTGCTGACACTCGGCCTCGGCGCCCAACTCTATGCCGAAACCCTGACACCGCGGGCCGCCTATCCGCTGGGAGCGAACGTGCGCGACCTGGTACTGATCCTCTGCGACCGCGTCGTCCTCGCCGGTCTCTTCGCCGAGGAGGGCCACACCCACGTCTACGTGACGGGACTCCCTCACGCAACGATCTGGGCGGGGCTCATCCTCCTGCTCGCCGCGCCGGTGGTCGTCGTCGCCGCCCTCCGAGCGCCGTGGGAGCTGCGGATCTTCGACCTCGTGGCTGTCCTCTTCCTGGCCGCCGGGCTGGCGGTTCCCGCGGTATCGGCCGCTGGCAACCAGTGGCAGATCATGACCGTGGGGCGCGCCGGGGACAGGTACTTCTTCATGGCCCAGGTGGCCTGGGTGGTGACCGTCCTCTGGGCGGCCTCGCGCCTCCGCCTGCCGCGGCTCCGGCAGGGGGCGTGGGCGCTCGTCGCGTTGGCCTTCGCCTCCGGGCTGGTCGTTGCTTGGTCGTACCCTGCGTTCATCGACGATCACTGGCCGCAGGAGGCGCGGCAGATCGGAACGGCCCGGGTGGGCACGCACCTGACCCTGCCCATACCCCCGGGCGGCCCCTGGACGTTCACGGTCACGGTGAGGTCAGGGGGGTTGTCCTGAGCCGCCGCCGGCTCTGGAGCAGGCCAGCCGGGTTCGCCGACTGCAGTCGGGGGCGCGAGCGGCAGTGCCGCTGAGGAAGACCGCCGTCCCTGATCCGGCGTCATGCCCTGCCCTCGGCGAGATCCGGTGACTGCTGAAGCCGCCGGGCCCGGCAGCATGCAAACTAGCGGTGAGGTGGGACGAGGCGGAGCTGACCGGCTATCCGACGGATCAGGTGGACAGTCGCCACGTTTCCGGGGTCTCGCACCGGATCACGAACTGATAGCCGAAGAGCGCGGGCCAGGCGCTCACCGCGAGCCGGTCGGCCAAACCCACCCCGCGCCACGCCAAACTCTTGCTGGCGTAGAGGACCTCGAGCGGCAGCCCGCTGGCCTCCAGGCGGGTGACCGCGAACCCTGAACGCCGGACGAGGTCCAGGAGGCCACGTCGAGTGAAGAAGCGCACATGGCCGCGATCAAGGATGCCCCGCTGGTCGTAATCGAAGAGGCCGACCGACGTCCGCCCGCGGGGGTACCAATGTCCGAAGTTGGGAACCGAGGCGATCAGCGTGCCCCCCGGGATCAGCACCGAACGGACTTGCTTGAGCAGGCTCTCCGGGTCTCGCACGTGCTCGAGGACATCGGCGGCGACCACCAGGTCGAAGGGCGCCTCCTCGTGGAGGATGAGAGGGAGGCCGCGGTCGAGGTCGGCTTCCAGAAAACGTTCCACCCGTTCGGTTACTCCCGGCAGGGCGAACATGTCGAGGCCGGTGACGCTGTGGCCGAGCTCGCGGATACGCTCGTCGAGCAGACCGCTGGAGCAGCCAAGGTCGAGGACGCGGCCGGGGGGCATCTTCTCGAGCCAGCGCAGCACGATCGCGTGCGAACTGTTCTCAGCGTGCTTGAGGCCGTATTCCTCCCCGATCCTGCCCAGGTGCCCGGAGAGGTAGCCCTTGGCGCTGAGACGGAGCCTCAGCGCGTCGAGCGATATGTCACGGGCCCGGCGCAGCGCGTCGGCGGGGCGCAGCTCCTCTTCCCGCACCGCCGGCAGGGGCACCTCGGCGATCCGCTTTCCCGCCCCGATGAGTTGGAGAACCACCTGGGTGTCAAAGTGGCTGTCACCGGCGTTGCCCTCGAAGGGGATCGCACAGAGGGCCTGCACCCTGTAGGCGCGCCAACCGGAGTGGAGATCCCTGAGCCGTGTGCCCAGCTTGCGGTCGAGCTGCGCCAGGATGCGGCTGCTGACCCGCCCCACGACGGGTGTCCCACCGGCGCGGTCCGTCGACGGTGCCCGCACGCCGATGACGGCGTCGGGCCCCTCCCCGTCGAGAGGGGCGACCAGCGCCTCGACGAGGCCAGGAGCGTACGGTCCGCGGCCGCGGAGGACTACGAGGATGTCGAGATCGCCCTCAATTGCTAGCCGGCACGCCGCCCTCTGGAGGTCGCCAGCGCCGCGCCCCCGGGCGAGGTGGATGACGCGCGGCAAGTCATCGGAAGGGGCCGCCCCACGCTCCGCCGACCCAGTTGCGGGGCGGTCGCTGCCACTGCTGAGGAAGACACCGGCAACCTGCGGGCGCAGTCGCTCGGGTACGCTAGCGAGAACCGCGGCGGCGCTGGCGGGAGCATCTCCCGCGATGACGAGGATGCCGATCCTTGCCGAATGGGTGTCACGGCCGGCCTTGCCGGCGTGCCCGTGAACCTTGGACGTCTGGGCCATGAGGATGTCGAGGATACCTCAGCGGTGCCGGGCCGCCAGTGCCGGCCCGGCTGGTATGCTGCGCGAGGCTATGACCGTCCCCCGCGCGCCGTCAGCCCGCAAGGCAGCGCGCCCCCCTGAGCCTTTGGCGACACGGGCAAGCTCCGCCCCCGGCGACCGCGCCACCCCGACCTTCTCCGCTGGGTCCCACCCGCGCCGGCGCGCCGAGGACCATTTCACGGTCATCACCCTACCCGCTTACAAGGCGCAGGACACCCTGGAGCGGACGATCGGCGCTCTGCCGGCGGGGAGTGCCGACCACCTCCTTCTGGTCGATGACGCCTCCCCCGACGGCACCGTGGACGTCGCTCGACGGCTGGGCATCGACGTCCGGGTTCACGACGTCAACCGTGGTTACGGAGCCAACCAGAAGACCTGCTACCGCGAGG
The DNA here is from genome assembly GCA_003164475.1 of Candidatus Dormiibacterota bacterium. The sequence goes on from PLTL01000181.1 coordinate 35,672, forward strand.
CACTCGACCTCGGTGCCACCGTGATCGTCCTGCTCCACCCCGACTACCAGTACGACCCCTCCGCCGTGCCGGCCCTGGTCGCCCCCATCGTGGCCGGGGTGGCGGACTTCACCTTCGGATCTCGTTTCGCCTGCACCGGCAATCCGCGAGCTGGCGGGATGCCGCTCTACCGCTACTGGGGAAACCGCTTCAGCACGGTGGCGGAAAACCTCCTGCTCGGCTCCCACTTCACCGAGATGCACTCGGGGATGAAGGCGTACAGCCGGCGGTTTCTCGAGTCGGTCCCGTTCGACTCGTACTCCGACGACTTCATCTTCGACACCGAGATCCTGGTCGCTGCGATCGTGGGGGGCTTTCGGATCCAAGAGGTGGCGATCCCCACTCGGTACACCAAGGAGTCGTCCTCCATCAACGTGCAGCGGTCCCTGGAGTACATCGCGCGGAGCATCGAGGTCTGCTGGCGGGCCTCGGGGATGCGGCGGCGCCAGCGCCGCCGGCAGGGCACCGCGCGTCCGAGCTGATCGCAGTCGCCGGCACCCGGGGATGGCGGGTCGTCAGTGTCAGCTCAGAGGATTGAGGTGGGGGTCCGAGCTCCCTAACTGAGTAGCTCCGATTCGAACCAGCCGGCGACGTCGACGACGGCGTTGATGCTGTCGAGGTCGTTGAAGAGGTCGTTGAAGAGGTCGACGGCCCCCTCGTCGTCGCCCGTGATGGCCAGCTGGACGATCACCAGGTTGGGGGTGTTCTGGTTGGCGTTGACGTTGAGGTCACTGGCGTTGGGCAGCGAGACATCGGCCGGGTAGAGGGTGAAGTAGGTCTCGGAGCTCCCCGACACCGCCGTGACATTGGCAATCATCGCCACGAGTGGGTGTCGCCTCCCGCTGCGGGAATACCGTCGACACCGCCCGCCGGGATAGTGAGGACTGCGCGGGCGCTAAAGGCTGTAGCCCGAGCACTCGGTCGTGTAGCCGACGGAGGCGCCACTGCGGGTGTCGCAGATGCGGGTGGGTGCGACCGCGTAGAAGTGCGCGCCGGGGGCGCTCTCACTGCCGTTTCTGAACCAGCCGTTGATATCCAGGATGAAGTTGATGGAGCCCAGCGAGTTGTAGACGCAGACGTCCTGGTCGGGGCGGAGGGGGACGATCACACGGTTGGGCAGGTTGGGCTGGGCGTTGACGTTGAGATTGGAGAAGGCGGGGGTACCGCTGGGGCAGGCGTCGCTGCCGTTCGGCGGGACCACCGAGAGGTAGGTGAGCGAAGTGCCGGAGACGGCGGACAGGTTGAGGGCGACAGCCGCGGCGTCAGTGGTGGGCGCCGACTCGGTGCAGGAGGGGTTGCCGGTGGGGCAGCCGCAGACCACCACCTTGGTCCACAGGCCCTGGCCGAGCTCGCTCCCCGAGCACGCGGTGCCCGAGCCGGAGCGGGTGTAGCAGATGCGTAGCGGGGCGATGGAGTGGAAGAGGCCGGCCGGGGACGAGCCCGAGGCGGCGGCGAAGTACCCCTGCACGTCGACCGCCAGTTGATGGAGCCGAGCGAGTTGTAGATGGAGACCTGGCCCCCCGAACCCAGGGGGACGACCACCAGGTTGGCCTGGTTGGTCCGGGCGGGCGGGTTGAGGCTGGAGGCGGTGGGCACGGCATCGCCGGCCGGAAGACGGTGAGGAAGGTGCTGGCCGTACCGCTGATGCCGGTGCCGTTGAGGACCACGGCCTGGGCGTCGGAGGGCACTGACTCACTATCCACGACGACCCCGCCGCCCGGGAAGGCCATGGTGTCGCCGCGGCCCAGGGTGCCATCTGACGAGCACTCGGTGCAGGTGCCCGCGCGGGTGTCACAGATGCGGAACGGTTGCAGCGCCCTGTAGACGCCAGGAGCCTGGTAGCTGTAGGAGATGGCGGAGGAGAAGAAGATCTGCGGGTGGTTCTGCGCCGTGATGGTGTCCACTCCAACCGTGGACGACAGAGCCGGAGTCGCTGGCGGAGCCGGCATGATCCGAGCTGCTCGCCTTTAGAGGAACCCGACCAGCTCCTCGATCAGTACCAGCAGGGGGGCTTCCTCCACCGGCTTGTTGACCACCGCAACGGCCCCGAGCTGATGGGCGCGATCACGGGAGGCGGTGTCCCCGGATTCGGCGAGCACCACCACCCCGGCCGGTGGGCAGTCGGCCGTGAAGCGGATGGCCTGCAGGAACTCGAGGCCATCGGTGTCGAGGGTGACGTCGAGGAGGAGCACCGTCGGCCGGAAGGACGGCAGCTCCGCGCGCAACTCCCGCACGGCGCGTACCCAGCGCACCTCATGGCCCCTCTCGCGGAGGGCGAGGATCAGGGATCGAGCCACCACCACCTCGTCCTCGGCCAGCAGGATGCGTGTGCCCGCCATGCGGTGGATCGTAGCCGCATGGCGCAGTCTCATGCCACAGAGCGCCCGCAGCGGCTATGCTGACGGCGGAATGGGCTGGGCGCGGCCGAACCTCCCTGTCGTAAGACGCCGCCGTGGCGGCGATGAGCGCGCCCCCCATCTCACCGTAGCGTGGGCGGCCGAGCCCAAGGCCCGATCCGCGAGCCGGGTCCTCGTTGATGCCGCCACCCGCACCTTCTGGTCGCGGGGCGCCGAGGACCCGGTGACGCTCGTCGAGTCCGACACCGCCGTCGCGCCGCGCCCGCTGCGCGACCGGGTCCGGGCCATGGTGGCGGCTCACGACGGGGGCCAGAAGCGTGGCAGCGTCCGCCCCTCGGGCAATCCCGCCTTTAGTGAGGCGCTCTTCGTGGAGTTGATCCGCGGCGGCCAGCATGCCCGGGCCTTCGCTCTCCTCGCTCCGGATTGCCAGCACCGGTGGGGCAGCGCCGAGCAATTCGCCGCAGCCCATGGCGAGTCATCGCTCCGGCGCCTTGAGGGCGTGAACGTCGTCGCCGTCCGCCACCTGGAGCAGTGGATCGATCCCGACCACGGTGACCTTCACCGCCAGGTCGCCGAGCTTGACGTCGAATACAGCTTCGACGCCGGGCATCGCCGGGCGAAGCTGTCCCGGACCGTGCACCTGGTGGCGGTGGAGGGTCGCTGGCGCTCTCTCTCTTACCCCGTGGAGGCGGCGGCCGCCTCCTAGCGGCGGTTCGGACGGTGCGGGCTGCTCCATGAGAGACGGACCGGGGAGTGCTGATCGGTATCCGTAATACCATTGCGTGGTGAGTGGTCAACGCGTGACCCGTGGTCGCCGTGCCTTTGAACCGCCCGCTCCCCACCGGCGGGGAGCCGGGCTGTCGTCCGCCGCCTCCTCTTGTCGAACCGACTCGCCACCGGAGGCCCTGCGCCAAACTGGGCGTGCGTTGATCGTCATGCGCGATGCCCACCGGGGTTAGTCGGCTCGTCCCTCGCCGGCTTCGAGTTGCCGTGAGGGCGGGCATTGAGAGGTCTGTCCATTCCGCACTCGACCAGCATCTGGATAACCAGTTCCAGGCTATCTCCGGCCTCCAGGCCGCTTCGGGGCAGGTGCATGACTTGCTAGTGTCCCTTCAGACTGAGACCGCCGAGTTGCGGAATGACGTGACCTGGCTTCGCGACAGGATGGCGGACTCACGTGACGATATAACGCGGCTCCTCGGGACCCAGCATGAGACGCGCCGCATCGCGGGGGGACTGCTCGACCGGGTCGCCGAGTTGCGGGAGCGGCTGGTGACCGTCCGTACGCTTCCCGGTTACTCCGCCGCCTTTGACGAGAAGGAACCCCTGATAACGGTCCGGATCGCCACTTACAATCGAGCCGACCTCCTCCTCGATCGTTCCCTCCCATCCGTGCTAGCTCAGACGTACGAGAACTTTGAGATCGTCGTCGTGGGGGATGGATGCACCGACGACACGGCGGAGAGGATCGCTGGGCTGGGGGACCCACGCATCCGCTTTGTGAACCTGCCCTACCACGCTGTATATCCCCGTGATCCCACCACTCAGTGGATGGTGGCCGGGGGGCCGGCAATGAACGTGGGCGCGGAGCTGGCACGCGGACGCTGGATAGCTCTTCTCGACGATGACGACGAGTTCTTTCCCGAGCACCTTGCGGTCCTCCTTGAAGCGGCCCGCGCGGGTCGCTACGAGATGGTGTGCAGCAAGTTCGTCACGACCGCCCCGTACGATGACCCTGTCCTCGGGCGATATCCCCCAACACTGGGCCAATTCAGCTTCGTGGGGGGCTTATGCATGGCAGAACTGCGCTTTTTCGAGTTCGACGCGCGCTCGTGGATGCTGGGGGAGCCACACGACTGGAACCTCTGCCGTCGGATGATGGAGGCTGGCGTACGGATCGGATGGGTTGACCAGGTGCTGGCGAAGGTCTATCCCAGCGGGCCACGCGAGGACGTCCGATCGGTGTGAGATGCACGTCCGGCCTGTGCCGGCTGGTAGCCCTGCGGCGCCGGGGCGGCGATCGGGGCGCGAATGCCAGCGGGATGGCCCCGCCAGGGCCGGATCGTCACCTGGCCCGCACGGTCCGGAAAGGTCCGGCTCCGTAGAATGCATGGATGATTTCCGCCGCGGTGCTCCGCAGTCGACCCGGCCCGCTCGCGGCCACCCGCGTCGAGCTGTTCGACATCGAGATGCGCGCGCGGTTCCGGCGGGAGCGGCTCTTCCGGTCGCGGTTGCGCCTGCGCGAATCCGACACCCTCCTCGACCTGGTGGAGGAATGCCGCATCCGCGGCATCCGGCCCCTCCCCCCCGCTCTCTGGAGCGCGGTGGTGCGGCTGGTGGGGGCCGTGGAGCCGGAGCTCCGCGACGAGCTGGGGATCGACCGCGGCGCCGACCACGTGAGCGACGTCCTCTTCGCGGCCCAGGAGATCCTCCAGGAGCAGGCGCGGCAGGAGCGGCGGCCGCAGCTCGCGCCGATCATCCCCCTCTTCCCCGCCGGCTAGACGGCGCGGAATCGGCCGACGATCCCATGCCCTGGGAGATCACGGTCGCGGGCACGGTGCACCTCGACGACATCACGACCCCCCACGGGCGTCGACACCGGCAGATCGGCGGCTCAGCCCTCTACTTCGCCCTCGCCGCGGCGCCCCACGCCCGGGTCCACCTCAACGCCATCGTCGGAGAGGACGCCGAGGTGGAGCTGCGCCAGATCCTGGACGGCCTCCCGGTCGACCTCAGGGGGCTCACCGTGAGCCACGACCCCACCTTCCGCTGGCACGCCGTTCAGGACTTCCGGCGCTGGGTGGCCGAGACCGTCGCCGAGGAGCCCGGCTGCGAGTCGGAGTGGCGCCCTCGGCTCAGCCCCGAGGCGGCCCGTGCCGAAGTGCTCTTCCTGGGCAGCATGAGCCCTGGCCTCCAGCGGGAGATCCTGGCCCAGTCGTCCGCCCGCCTGATCGGGCTGGACAGCATGACCTGCTTCACCGGCCCGGAGCGCGACGCAGTCCTGGAGGTGGTGAGCGGCTGCGATATCGTCTTCCTCAACCGGGCCGAGCTGAGCAGCCTCGTCCCCGAGGTGCCGGACTGGCAGGTCGCGGCAGCGAGCCTCCGGGGCCGGGGGCGGCTGCGCGCCGTAGTGGTCAAGGGCGGCCCCAGGGGGGCGATCCTGGTCACCTCATCGAGCACCCTGGTGAGGCCGCCAGCGTCGGTCGACGCCGTCATCGATCCCACGGGCGCGGGGGACGCCGTCGCCGGAGGCTTCCTCGGCCTCTGCGCTGCAGCCGAGCGGGGCGACGACGGGTTCTTCCCGGCGGCCCTCGAGGAGGGTCTCAGCCGCGCGGCCACGGCGATCAGCACCTTCGGGACAGACGGCCTTCGCCGGCTCGCGGTCGAGACCACCTGACCGCGTCGCTCTCGTCACCTCCTCGAAAGATGGCCGGGGTAGAGTGAAATCATGTTCATTCGCTACGGCTACGGCGGTTTCGGCTTCCCCCTCTGGTTCAGCATCATCGGGCTGATCCTCTTTGCCTTGATGATCGGGTCGATCATCTGGCTGGTCATTTCCCTCAGCCGTCCCGGGCGCCACGTCGGCCTGCGCTGGTACGCCGGTGGTGGTGGATATGGACCCCGATTCCACGCCCCTGCGCTCCAGGAACTGGACCTCGCCTACGCCCGTGGGCAGCTGACCCGGGAGGAGTACTTCCGGCGCCGCGCCGACCTCACCAGTTGGGGAGGTCCCGGCGGACCGCCCGGCTTCGCCGGTGGACCCGGACCCGGTCCTCAGCAGGGCCAGGGAGACGATCCCGGGGCGTCGAGCTCCTCGTAGAGTCGGGGTCGGCATTCCCAACCCGACCCGGGATCAGCGCGACACCACCGCCATGACGTCGATGTGGTCCCCGGCTTGCCGGCTGTACCGACGCAGCACTGCGGCGTCGGACACCGTCCCAGACCTCTCACTGCCGAGGACACGGAAGCGGTAGCCGAGCGCTGCGAGACTGGCCAGGAGGTCCTCACCACTGACGCCCGAGACCGCCTCGAGGCCCGGGGGTGAGAATTCGAACAGCAGGGTGGGGGCGTGCCGGCGCAGCGTCTGGGTGGCCCCCGCGATGACCCGTCCCTCCGCACCCTCGACGTCGATCTTGACCACGTCCACGCGTGGCTCCCCCTCAAGGATGTCGTCGAGTCTTCGGGCCTGCACCAGCTCCCTGGTTCCCAGGCTCTCCGGCGTCCCGTCGAAGGCCGAGATCGCCCCGTTGCCTCCGCCCAGGTGGTGGTAGAGCAGGACAGCCGCCGTGTCGCTGACCGCGCACGGGAGGATGCGGACGTTGTCCAGATCGTTGACCACCGTGTTCAGCAGCAGGGCCGAGTGGTTCTGCGGTCCCGGCTCGCAGGCGATGACCCGTCCCTTTGGGCCCACCGCGCGTGCCGCCAGGATCGTGAAGTAGCCGACGGAAGCACCGACGTCGACAAAGACCGATCCAGGTTGGAGCAGCCGCAGAAGCTCCTCCGATACGTGTGGCTCATACGTTCCCTGCCTGCTCATCTCGGCCCCCACGGCGTCGTCACTCCGGACGTAGAGCTTCATCCCGTCGGAGAGCTCCACCAGCGCCAGCTCGTGTTTGGCAATGTCGTCCACACCCTGCATTCGGTCGCCGAACTCGGGACTGCTGATGAAATACCCGGCCAGCTCGGCGACGGTGACCCGACGATTCCTGACCAAGAACGCGTAACCGCGGTAGCCGCGCTCGTCTGGTTTCCGCCCGAGGAGAAGCCGGTAGCAGGCCAGCACGTCGCTGACCCGGGCCCGCGCATCGAAATCCCGCCGGCTGACACGCTGACTTTCGAGCCCGCGGGCCGCGTTGCGGGCACGGCGGATGAGGGCCCCACCCTGGGGGGGCACCACCCGGCGGACAGTGTCCCGAAGCCGGCTCCCATCCATCGATCGAGAGGATAGGGGTTGGCAGCAACCGCGGGTTCAGGTCGCACCCGCCACGTTGCCCCGCGGCGTCACCCGTCCACCGCCGGGACGCCGTACCAGACGACGACCCCACCCGTGCTGATCCCGGAGCGGCCGAGCACCTCGGTCATCAGTTGCGCCTCCTGGGCCGAGCCCAGCGCCGGCCCCACGATCACGGTGGTCACCCCGTGCGCTCGCAGGTCGCTCAGGTACGTGGTGCGCACGGACGGCGACAGTGCGGCGGGCGCCTTCTGGCCCGGTTTGCCGAGAGTGTTCAGTTCCTTGCCAAGGGGGTCCATCTCGGGGCCGACCATGTTGCCGCCGGGGCCCGGGGTGTAGACGATCCCGAGCTGGGTCTTGAAGGCCATGTCCGAGACCGCCTCCCAGAGCTCGGGAGGGTAGTCCGGCAGGTACACCCCGTATGGGGTCATCAGGACCGACCCCGTCTGGGGGAGCCGCTGCGCCTGACCGTCGGTGAAGAAGGCGGGGACATCGAGCCGGCTGGACTCGATCGGGAGCGTGGGGATGAGCGGTATGAGCGCCACCGCGGCCACTGCCAGGCCGCCGACCCGTTTCCAGCGCGGCGTCTCCAGCACCCGGTCGAGGAAGATGGCGACGATCACCGCCAGCGCGAGGTAGGCGACCACCATCAGGCGGACCGGCAGGATGTTGTTGAGCACCGGCAGCTTGGTGGCGATCCGCCAGGGCAGCCGGATGTCGGTCGACGTGGCCCCCATCGTCAGAAAGTCGCCCAGCGCCAGGACCATGGTGCAGGCGACGGTCACGGCGGCCGCCACCACGGCCGGCCGGCGGCGCATCCAGACGGTGACGGCGATCAGCAGGACTAGGAGCGGGATGCCGATGTAGACGCTCGAGTCGGAGATGGCGCTGGGACCGCCGAGGAGCTGGAGCTTGCTGGGGATCACGAAGGCCTGGGGGCGTGCCATGTAAACGTCCCCCTGGAGAGCGCCGGAGACTCGCTGCGGCCCGAGCAGGAGAAAGTAGATCGGGTACCCGGCCAGCACGGCAAACACCACCAGCGCGGATTCCGCGGCCCGGAGCGCGTAGCCGATCCGCTCCCGGAGCTGGGCTCGGAAGATGATGGCTAGGATGATCAGCGCCGGGATGGAGAGCAGGGCCGAGATGGCGAGCAGCTCCGTGCCGGTGAGGAGTTGAGCGGCTGTGGCGACCCCGAGGAGTCCGCCGATCAGCCAGGGGCGGCGGCGCTGCCGTACCAGGATCTCGTCGGCAAAGATCACCAGCAGGGGAGGGAACATGGCCGGGAAGAGCTGGGAGTGGCCGGTGATCTGGCTGGCCATGAAAGGGCTGAACTCGTAGAGGAGGCCTCCGACTGCGGCCGCCACCCAGCGCTGCGAGAACCTGCGGGTCGCCAGGAAGGCGCACCAGCCGGAGAGCCACATGCTGAGGAGGGCCAGCACGTTGCAGGAGACGATCGGCCCGGCGAGGACGGTGACCGGCATCAGCACCAGCGCCGGGAAGAGGATCGAGCCGTTCCACATCATGTTGGCGCCCGTCGGGTAGTGGAGATAGTCGGTGAACAGCGGGTTGAGGTGGTGGCTGAGGGCAAAGGGCAACCATTGCAATGCCCAGATCGAGAAGGAGGGGTCACCGGTGGTCCCGACGATGGTGTCGTGGCCGGTGAAGAGCCCGGGGCGCAGTGCCGCCAGCGCCACGGCGAGGTAGAGGAGCGGTGCCAGCACGGCGAGGGCCGGCCGCAGACGCCCACCTTCCGTCGTGGTCGGAGCGGCCTGGCCGGGCGGTCTGTCCGAACCGGCGGGGGCACCGGGTTGGATCGTCGGCTCCATGGGCGCGCGCATCCTACCCCAACCCGGCGGGGTGCCTCGGCCGTACCTCTCGCGTTCCCGGGGTGGACGCGCTCCCCCTCCACCAGGCGATGGTCCTGGCCAGGCCGTCCTCCAGGGAGACGCGCGGTTCCCAGCCCAGCAGAGTGCGGGCCAGGCCGATGTCCGGTCGCCGCCGCCTGGGGTCGTCGACCGGCAGGGGCTCAAAGACGATCTCGCTGCTGCTCCCGCAGAGGTCGCGGATCCTGCGTGCCAGCTCGAGCATCGTGATCTCACTGGGATTCCCGATGTTGACCGGCAGCGGGTGGTCGCTGGCCAGCAGCCGTCCGATGCCGTCGACGAGGTCGTCCACGTAGCAGAGGCTTCGGGTCTGAGAGCCGTCCCCAAAGACGGTGATCGGCTCGCCGGCGAGGGCCTGGGTCACGAAGGCGGGCACGGCGCGCCCATCCCGCCGCCTCATCCGCGGCCCGTACGTGTTGAAGATCCGAACGATGCGGGTCTCCAGCCCGTGGTGGTTGTGGTACGCCATCGTGAACGCTTCGGCTGCACGCTTGGCCTCGTCGTAGATGCTCCGCGGGCCAACCGGGTTGACGTGCCCCCAATAGCTCTCCGGTTGAGGGTGGACCTCCGGGTCCCCGTAGACCTCACTGGTGCTCGCCAGCAGGAATCGCGCTCCCTTGGCCATGGCCAGGCCCAGGGCCCGGTGCGTGCCCAGGGTGCCCACCTTGATGGTCTGGATCGGCAACAGCGCGTAATCGATGGGGCTCGCCGGCGAGGCGAAGTGGAGAACCGCATCGACGGGGCCCTCGACGTCGATGTACTCGGTGACGTCCCGCTCCTGGAAGCTGAACCCTGGATTGCCGATCAGGGCGGCGAGATTGTCCATGCTGCCGGTCAGGAGGTTGTCGACGGCCACCACCTCGAGGCCGCGTCTGACGAAGTGCTCACAGAGGTGCGAGCCGAGAAACCCGGCCCCGCCGGTGATCACCACGCGGCGCATCGGCCGTGTTCCGTCAGGCATCGCTGCCGATCGTACGGGAACCGCCCGATGATGGGCTGGTCTCTCCCCGGCCGGGGGGCCGTTCGGCCTACCTGCCCTCGGGTCCGCTACTCTGTTAACTCATGGCACAAGAGCCCGATGACCGTGTGATCTGCGTGATCGGTGCCGGCTACGTGGGCCTGGTGACGGCCGCCGGCCTCGCTGAGCTGGGTCGCGAGGTCCGCGTTGTGGAGATCGACCCGGAGCGCCGGGCGGCGGTTTCGGCCGGGCTCACGCCCATCTACGAGCCGGGGTTGGACGTGATGCTCGAGGCCGTGGTCGCCTCGGGGCGGCTCCGCGCCGTGGAGGCGATGGACGAGGGGGTGACCGGTGCCGGGATCGTCATCGTCGCCGTGGGCACCCCGCCCACCC
>PLTL01000092.1:0-258 GCA_003164475.1 Candidatus Dormiibacterota bacterium
ACCGGGCGGCGCGCAGTGATGCGCCTCGTCCACGATGAGGAGGTCGAGCGGATGCAGGTGGCTCGCCCCCTCGCCCTGAGCCAGGAACTCCTGCATGAGCCGCTGGCAGCGGTCGCTGCGCAGCCAGGAGAGGCTCACGATGGTTCGCAGATGGACACGGAATGGATTGGCGTGAAGGCCGCGTTCGCGTCGCACCGAGCGCAGCTCCTCGGTGTCGACGACATGGAAGTCGAGCCCGAAGCGGGTCGCCATCTCGTC
>PLTL01000092.1:349-8126 GCA_003164475.1 Candidatus Dormiibacterota bacterium
GGAAGGCGCCCATCACGGCAGGTTCGTCAAAGCGCCCCCCGCTCGGGTCGGGGAGGGTTCCCGACTCCAGGATGCGCCGCCCCGGCTCGACCTCCCAAAGGAGGGACAGCTCCTCACCGATGCCGTCGTCGTCAACGGTGGATAGGGTGACCATCGTCTCGCCTTCAGCCCCGTCGCGACTGCGTGGGTCCAGAGGCAGGGCGGACGGCCGGACGTCGGTGACCAGCCAGTGGCGGCCGCGCGCGACGACCAGGTCACCGGGCTTCGGGCTTGCGGGGCGGGAGGCGAGGGTCATGGGCATGGGTGCTGTCTGCACGGCGAGCCTACTCGCTGCAGGAGGGGTTAGGAGGGCGATACCAGCGGGGATCGCGACGCTACGCCCCTATCCCGCCGAGACGAATGACGCGCCGTCGGCGTGAAGGGCCGCCACGGCCACATGTGGCACTGGTTTCGGCCAAATCCCCTCGGCCGGCTTCTAAGATCTGCCGTATGCAACCTGGGACGATGCTGAGGGCAACGGTCGACGCGTTTGGGAAAAGAAACTTCCAGGAAAGTCCTCCCTGCTGACGCGCCGCCCCCCCGCAACCATCTAAGCCGACGCACGACGGGACCAATAGGATTCGATGTCGAGAGATCGGGATAGTGCCCCTCCGCCAGAAGTTCGCGCCGCGCGCGAACTTCCCCCGCTGCTAACCCTACAAAGGGTTAACAACCTCCTGCCCGATGGTCAGGACTTGCTCACGGTGGAGCCAGCCCTCAAAGTCAAGGACGCCATCACCTTGATGCGGCGCCACAACTACTCACATCTGCCCATCGTCTCCCACGGTTCCGTGCTCGGGGTCTTCAGCTATCGCTCTTTTGCCAACGGTCTCCTCAGACTCGGGGTCACCAGCGTGCCGCTTCAGGAACTCGCCGTCTCTGACTTTGCAGAGAGAGTCCCTTTCGCTCGTATAGATGACGAGATGGAGACAATACTTCGGGCCCTCGACAAGTACGACGTCGTCTTGGTGGGGGATGCCAACCGCATACAGGCCATCGCGACGCCAGTCGATGTCCTCCAGCATCTGTATAGAATTGCGAGTCCCTTCGTCATTGTTCAAGTGATTGAGTTGGCATTGCGCGAGTTGATCCGAGCCTCCGTCGATGACCCCCAACTTACCGAGTGTGTGCGGCGTAGCCTCTCCTCACACTATGGCCCCGAACTCCCATCATCGCTCGAGCAAATGACCTTTAGCGACTACATCGCGCTCATCACCAACGGTGATAATTGGGCCCTCTTCTCCACTTGGGCTGGTGGCAATCGCAAGTTTGCTCAGGCGCGGCTTCGCCCGATTGTGGACCTACGGAACGACATCATGCACTTTCGTAGAGACATCAGCGCTGAGGATTACGATCTCCTCGACGATGTGCGCCAGTGGCTGCTGATGAGTCTCCGACAGCTCGGGTGGCTCGCTTCGAACGACGAGAGGGCAGTCAGTGAATAGCGCTGCGAGCGACACCGTTCACCTTGCGCGCTACCAAGCTGAAATGGTCGATGGGGTGTTGGGCGCACAGCATGGGTCGATCCACTACGTCGTTTGGCCGCCGGGGGCGGGGAAGACGTTCGCGACCGCCGTGCTCCTGGACCGGTTGTCGCAAGGCAAGGACGACTTCCGGGCGCTCATAGTTGCACCCCGTTTTCTCACTGATCAGTGGGCTCACGTCGTCAAGCGTGCCACCGCCGACTCGATAGGTGAGACGGTAGACCACGCCCGGTTGAGGGACTTTGTTGCCCATTCGTCCGGGCAGGGCATGTGGCCGCGCAGAGGGTGCTTTGCCATTAGCGCAGCTCTTCTCGCGATCCCGGATGTGCGGTCCCTGATTGAGACCTGTTACTGGGATGTTGTTGTGCTGGACGAGGCGCACCACCGGCAGCGCGTTGTTCAAAGCGTGCTTAGCGACCTGATACGAACACAGCGCGTGGGCCGAGCGTTGATTCTATCGGCATCTCACCTCGATCAGACTTGGAGCGCGCTTGGCTCAGCCGTTGCGACCTTCACCTGGAAGGCGGACGTGCTAGCCGTATCGCGTGAGATGCAACTGGGTCAGCGAGAGTTTCGCTCAGTGCAGTATCTGCCGAATCCGGAGGTCGGCGACGCAGTCGGTCACTTGCTAACGGCTTTGCGGCGCAGTTTGCCTTCACGTGCTGGGTCGCTTTTGGTTGACGGCCTTTACCGGCGAGCTGCTTCAAGCCCACTTGCGTTGGTCTCTTCGCTGGAACGGCTACGAAGCCAGTGGCTTCACGGCGACGCTCGCTCGCCATTCGAATACACAGAGGGCGAGGATGAGATAGCCGAGATGCGGGCGCCAGCCCTCGGGAGACAAACGCATGCGCTCGTTCTTGAAGTGGTGAACGTCGTCGGGATACTCGGGGCGGCCGACGATCCGAAGTTGGAGGCTCTTGTTACCCTCATCCGCGGTTTGCTGCGTGAGTCCCGACGCTCATGTGTGTTCACTACGTTCCGGGAGACTGCCGAATACGTGCGGAATTCACTTGAGGACGAGGGACTCGATGTGATGCTGTGCCACGGCGGACTGGCTTATGACACGAGGCTGGATCTGATCACGCGATTCAACAGGCGGAAGGCCGTCTTGGTGACTACCGATGGCGGAGCCTCCGGGCTACAAGTAAGCGATAGCGCGGTCGCCGTTAGCTACGATCTGCCGCGGTCGGTGAAGCCGATGGATGGTCGATGGGCGGTCATCGAGGCCCGCGGCGACAACCGGCGGCATACGATGATCGCATTGGTAGGTGGCGGAGATGCTAGCGCTGTCGAAGGTGAGCTCGCGAACTTTCACGGCTTCGCCGTGTGATAGTTGGAGTGGTGGTAAGCGAGTGCATGGGCCACATTGGCGAGACGTGTTCCGTGGAGGGGGAAAGGCTGGCGGTCATCGGTCTCGCAGAGCTCCCGGCGGGATCCACAGCCGATGTCGGGGCCGATGCTCGCGCCCCCTCTTGAGCAGGGTGACCCGCTCATTGCCGAACAGCGCGTACTGGATATCGAGCAGTGCCAGGCGGACCTGCGGTTCAGGGGTGATCCACGCGTGATCGCGCACGATAGCAACGCAGTTCTGGACAATCCTCGGGTTAGTCCGCTCCAGGAGCGTCCCTCCCAAGTAGGCGTGCAAATTCCGGCCGCGCAAGTCCTCGGACACAAGGCCCGCTGTGCGGCCCTTGATATCGAGCAGCCGCTTCATTTGGCGCTCAGCCCCGAAGACTAGGCGCGTTCCGTGGCCGCTGATCAGCCAACATTCGGCGGAAGCGAATGTTGAGAATGGTGGGAGCACCCCCCTCATGCGGCGCGGGCCGCGATCTACCAGTAGGGCGCCGTCGAACTCAAATTGGTTCTCGGTGACCGCCGTGCGCGGCAACTCGTAGTGTGGGTACTTGAACGGATCACTGACGTACTCGTCCGCTAATAGCATGGCACGGTAATGCGTGTCTAGAAACCACCAGAGCTTGTAGAACTGCTCCATGACGTCCTGATCCTGGGTGAGGATCAGAGTCGGCTCACCCGTTGAAAGGCAATGCGCGGCAGCTGCGTACACCAGGTACTCATCCGTCGCTCGTCTGTCGAGGGGCGCGTCTTGGCCCTGTTTGTGGACAAGGCTGAGCGCGCGCTCTCCATACACGTGCTGGATACCCGCGATCGACTCACTAGGTGTCGGGCTCCGCCCATGAATCTCCAGGAACTTCGCCGCGTGCAACCGGAGAAGATCGCGCCTCACGGCGAGCAACGACGTGTAGTACACGAGGGTGGTTAGCTCAACGGGGTCGCTGGGAAGACCCAGGAGCTGGATCGGAGGCGTGGCTTGGGAAACCGCCACCGAGCCTGGAAAGGTTGGGTGCCGCTGCCGCCAAGGCTCAAGCTCAATCCGTACGCCCGGAGTTACGTAGATGCCACCAGAACGCGAAAGCAGGGCTGGCCACAGGCCAGCACCGAAACGTAGGTCCCAGATGTTGGTGTCGAGAAAGACAGCGACATCGCTTGAGATGGAACGGAGGATCTCGGCGAGGGTGGCGGGGTCCGTCGGAAGGTCTGACGTCTTGAAGGACAGCCGGGGGACAAAGGTGGGGTCATCAGCAAGGACGCCTGGAAGCCACTCGGTGCCGTCCGCGTGGCGCGGGGAAGCAAGGAAGTTGACTGTGCGGTTCCTACTCACGATGGTCAGCCCCGGGTGTTGGTGTGGCCGCTGGCCGCGCGGGGGCTACCTGGGTGGCGATGCAGGGAGACCGATGTCGCGTGCTCCACGACCCTGATTGTGACCAGGCCGTGTGCGGCTTGTGGTGAGTGTGGGAGCTTTGGGATTGTCCGATTCGGCAGCGGCCACCGTTGCCCACCTGCCCACCCTGCAGGGCCGCCCCGCGGCCACCCAGCGCGCGCACCTGGCCCGGCGGGTACAGGCTGGGCCGCAGTAGCGGGCATGTTGGCGCCGTCCGGTCATGAGCTTGCCGCACTGGACGCAGCGCCAGCCCGCCGCTTTGGTCGACCCACGTCTCCCACAGGCAGAGCGAGCAGACCGTCTCCCGGACCGGCACGGCGAGGCTGCATCGGTGACATGGATGCCAGCCGCGCGGCAGGGCGGCGGGCTCCGGCTCGCGGAACAGCCGGTCGGCGGCGATCACTGATACAGACAAGGCGATCGTAGACGCTGACATTCGCCGTGAGGAAGGCGGCTACACGGGCCGGGCCAGGGTACCTCGCCCGTGCGAACTCGTGCGGGTGGTCGGGGGGCACGCATCCCCACACCGTGCCAGGGAGGATGGTGATCTTCTACAGAAACTGCATCAGGCCGGAGCGCGTGGCCTTCATCCCGGTAAGGGCTCGGCTGAACGCGAGCAGCCCTGCGTCATCCAAGACGGGACGTTGCAGGGGCCAGGCGACGCTTCCGGACGGTGGCCAGAGGCGTTCGACATACGGTAGGGAAGCCTGCGGCAAGTCAACCTGGAACGTCCCGGAGGCGCCTGTCACCGTTGGGACGTATCCGATGAGCTGAACTACTAGATTCGCGATGGAGAAGGTGGTCCCATACATCTCACCCCAGTGGGTAACTTCGCCCCTCGGCCCTGGAGGTCCATCGACCCTCCACTGGATGCTGTTCGCGCCGTTGGGAATACCGCGCTTCATATGGCGCGCCAGGAACATCCAGCACTGCGGCGGCGGTAGTTGGGTGCGATGGAACTCCTGATAGATCATGCCGGGGATCGCTGGGCTCCGGTGAGCGTACTGGATCATCAGGGCCGTCTTCATCGCCCATTTAGCCAGGATGCTCAGACTTCCCGTAGCCCCGCCCGACAGGGACACCGAGATTGTCTCAGTAAGCATCGGCTTGAGGATCGGAGCCGCCGCCGTCTCAAGCTGCGACATCCATCCGTTGTTGCATCCCTTGCAAACCCGCTTGACCCTCGCGGTCATCGACAGGCCCCGATACCCCCCCCAATGGGTGGTCCCAATACCAGCTCCTGTGACCGTGTAGGTCGGGCGCCGCCCCAAGTAGGCGCCGAGCCACCGGGGGAACACGTCCTCAGCGGTGACCGGACCCCTTCCGCAGAACACGCAGCTTCTGGCCACTCGACCCCTTAGTCGGGCCCTAGCGACACTGACTGACTGGTCGCCGTGACGCCGAGCAGACGAATGCTGGGTCCAGGATAGGGGTAATCCGCGTCGATCTCGCTGACATCCCAATCGCTTGAGGCTTCAGAGACGATACGCTCAACGAGCTTCCCACAGAACACGGGCACGCTCAGAACGACGCCGTCCGGGTCGTCCGTCTGCAGAGCGAAGCTGCGCCGATCGTCGGTGAGGATAATTCGCCGATCGTGAAGGCGGTCGCTCGCGGGGAGCCCGTAACCGTGCAGCAAGGCGCAGCGAACCTCATAGATGATGGCTGCGTCTGTCTCCAAAATGCGGTGACTTGTTAGAAGTCGGATCCATCGCTGGCGTACCGGCTGATCCCGAGGGCCAGACAGGCTATCGAGGACAACCATGCTCAGGGTAAACGCCGTCCAGGAAGGGTTGGGTGGGCCGTCACCTGTGGTCGGGTCGCGGCCGTTAGCCTGCCGCATGTCCCGCATTGCGAGAACGAGGGTCGGATAGAGGTTCTGAGCCCGTGGGGGGCAGGCAAGCATGGGGATCGGGTTGTCGCCCGTGTCAAGCATGGTCGTCATGCGCCAGCCCTACACCTGGGTCGGGCGGGACCGGGGACGCACGTACGGTTCCAGCGCCGTCAGCACCCGCGGAATATGGTCAAGGAGCAGGGTAAATAGTGCCTCGACGTCCATTACCCCCCTCGACGGCGGATTCCCCCTTGGTCCGATCAAGTCGATAGCCACTATCGGGGTCCCGCTGACTTGCACCTTCACATCCGACTTCGCAAGTCGTCCGGGACCAGCCGAGAGATGGTGGATATTTGCGCCGTCTGGAGCGAATCCTATTCCGCCCTCACGGTCACGAGTGACGACACGTTTGAAAGTGCCAGCAACATGAATATCGGTAATCGTGTTGAGGAGCCCAGCGCTGAAGACGACGAGCTGGCGGTGCTTGTCAGCGTTGTTGAGCCTGCTGAGTTGGTAGAGAGCCTCTTGCTCGACCCCTTGTCCCACCCCGTGGTACGGCTGCAGTCGCTCAATGATTGCGATCGCGCTATCCGGCATTCCGTTGACGGCCTCTCGGAAACGACGACGGCGATCGGAATCACGCACCACGTACCGGCGGTGTTCCCGCTTCCAAATGGGCTCGGATTCGATAGGGAAACTCGCCTTGGAGCGCCGCCGCGAGGGTACGAGGGCGACGGCAATGTGATCGAGGGCGGAGCGCAGGTCGAAAAGGGCATCACCGGCGATAACGGCGGCCCCCGGGGTCGGCTGGGCCGTCAGTTGGAGTTGCAAATCCAAGCACGAACCCCCGTGTTTGTCGCATGCCGGGCTGGGTTCGACGGGGACGACCTGATAGCTATGGTCGTTCGCATAGGAGGCGAGCTCGCGTTTCAGTTCTTGGACGTGACGCTCCGCCCGCTCGACTTTGAGTCTCCACGATTCAGGCACGCGCTATCACCAGGGTGGGTCGGGCTGGTGTAGGAGGTGGTCGGTGGCCACTGTGGTGCCAATGGTAGGCGTGGTCGAGGGCGGCCGCCGGTTGGGACGCGGCGTGGGCGCCGCGCGTCTTCTGCCGCGTGAGGGCGTCGGCCTGATCCGCGAGCTGGCGGCCCTCCGACGCCATCTCGATCCCCCGATAGGCGGTATCTTGAAATACCAGCTCATGCGAGACCGCTCTCGCTGTCACTTCCATATGGAAAGGCAACGGCAGGGAGGGGCCGGGATTCTTAGTGGGTGCTTCTCCTCGGGCTGCTCGTGCGACGCTGCGACGAATACCTGGCTGCCCTCCAGGTCGGGGGCGACTGCGCAGCCCCCTCACCGCGCGCCAACAGCCCGCTGTTGCCCATAGAGGGCAGCGCGGACATCGGCCATCAGCGCTTCCGTCTCCTCGTCCGGACCCTCACCGCTGCCATCGGGCATGTCCCAAGCGAGCTGCGAGCTGAGCTCGGCGTAGGTGGCCAGCGCGGCGCGGTTTCGCCCGAAGCGGTGCTCGATCCGGATGCGGGTGCGATAGAGCTCTTCGCAGGGGCCGTCGGCCACGCTCACCGCCTGCTCCACCGCCCCGACGGCAGAAGCGAGGTCGCCAGCGTCGGCATGCAGCTCCGCCAAGAGGTTCAGGGCCTGCATCGCCAACTGCTGGAC